>JBAUHS010000013.1:0-3223 GCA_049680405.1 Salaquimonas sp.
GCCGCCCACGACCACCAGCATCAAGATGATGACATAGGTCATGGGCAGCCCCATCAGGGAGACTGGGCGAGTAAGGCCTTTGAAGAGTGGGGTTGCCAAAACTCTGGGTCTCCGATCTTTCTTAAAAACCAGCAAGGATGGTTGCTGCACCAAACAGGATGACCAGTCCGACCACGACAGAGGCGGCATAAAGCCAGTTCATCCGGCCAGTCAGAAACAGGATGCCTATCGCGGCAACCGCCACCAGACCAAGCGCCCGGCCAACCGGTCCGGTGAGGGCAGTGCCGATCGATTGCAACATGCTTGTCACCGGTGACAGATCTTGGGCAACAGCCGGTGAGACCATGATGGCGCAAGTAGCTACGGCAAGAACCGCTATTTTGAGTGGGGACTTCAAAATTCCCATACGGATATGTCTCCTTCAAGAGGGTTGTCTGACTTGGTTGGTGATGTGGGTTTTGTTGATGCATTGATTGGCAGAATCGAGTTTATTGGCTCAGCAGCTTCTGAAACCGGCAGGGGCTCAATTTCGGCCTTATTCAATATCCAGGCAATATAGGTTTTGGTCTCGGCAAAGGGTGGTATGCCTTTATGTTCTACCACGCGCTCGGGGCCTGCATTGTACGCTGCCAGAGCTAGTTCGAGGTTACCGAAACGCTCAAGCTGATTTGTGAAATATTTGACAGAAGCGTGGAGATTAGATTCCGGATCAAAGGGATCAGAAACGCCTAGATCAGCAGCAGTTCCCGGCATCAATTGTCCAAGGCCCTGCGCGCCTTTAGGTGAAATCACATTGGGGTCAAACCGGCTTTCACGCTCGATCAGGGCTTCAAAGACCTCGACAAAAGTTAAGGCATTGAGATTAGCTTTTTTGACGCCAGAAGAACCAGAATATTGGAATGCAATATCGCGTGTGAGGTTCTGGAGTTTGTTATCAGGCGCCATTGAATTTGAGGAAATTGAACTGGGCTCATGTGATGGAGATGGCTCAAATTTGGTTTCTGTAACGTTGAGCGTACCGCCAGCATCATATTCAAGGACTGTGGCTTGAGCTGATGTGCTCGCGATAAGGTACACAGATGCTGTCGCGCAATAAAGGATTGAGGCAAATTTGATCTGCAAATTTCTTGATTGCTTACCCCTCACTTTGCCCATCCCCATTTGTGGCCATGCTTCGTCCACTGGACGATTGAGCCAATTATTCAGTTTTGATTGTTTGGCAGGCTAATGACCGCTGCTGAGCAGTAGTAAATTCCAAAGCCTCTATTTGCGATTACCCTATGGGTCGGGGATTGGAGCGTAAACGCTCAAAGACCTTATGTGACATTAGCGATCCTGCGCTATGCATGTCTTCGCTCGAAACCGTCAATTACCAAAATATTCCGTAGAATTTCGAACGCGTTCGCACTAAGGTGAGCACGCGATCGGAATACCGATCGTGGGGCTTAGTAACCCCAAATCACGAGCTACCCGCTTTGCCGGGTGGCGATGGCGTATGTCCAAGGCTTCGGCCCAAAGGTCATTGCGCACGTTCCGCTCGTGATCGTGTTACTAACACCCGGCTTGTGCCGGTCGCCCCGATGGATGATCCAATGTGGAGGCGACCGAGGATGGTGGAAGAAAGCGAACAATCTTTAGAATTAACCGAGGAAGCATCACTTGTCATTGCATTGAGCAGAGATCTGTTCGCCAAAGATGTCGATGCGGTGTTCCGTAAGCTCGGAGAGCATATGGATCGACATGGGCTTAAGATTTCTGAGACAGCTTTTGCTGAGTTCAGGCAAACGGGTAGAATTAAATAGGTATAATTATTGTTTGCCATCAACGCCTAATGGACAGATAGGGCTCGTTGCTTATGAGACAGAAACCGCATCGGCACCAAGAAGGTGTAGATAGTACTATCGAAATTAAAATAAGCCGACTGTTGCATGCAACAGCGGCTTACATGTTTGAGAAAACAAAGTGGGGAATGTTTCCTCGAACAATGTCCGGACTAGTAGTAACCCATTCTAGTTGCCCTTATGGAAGCTTGCAACTCCAAATCAAAATTGTTGGGTTCTTTCTAAAGGCTATATAAAATAATCTGTTAGCTGTATTGATCTGTGTTCTCATATCCACAATGAACAGATTTTAGCTGTTAGATGCTCAGTACTTCTATTCGAACAAAAATTTCAATCCAAAGAACACTTTTAAGCCAAAAGTTGTGTTGTTCCACATAATAGACCTTCGATTGATTTGCTAATTCCACATAAGTATAATTTATTACAAACTATGGTTGTAATCATGTATGATGGGAGTTGTGTATAAGGGGTCAGTGGGATGATGGATTATGCGCTCTTGCAAGCGCTTGTTGCTGTGCAACAAGAAAGTAGCTTTGAAGGTGCTGCCCGATCGTTGGGTATGACTTCTTCAGCCGTTTCTCAACGCATCAGACAATTGGAGGAACGGATTGGGGCGGTGCTGGTTCATCGCAATCCGACAAGACCATCCCCTGTCGGAAAACTCCTTTGCCGTCATGCAGAAATGGTCATGCTTCTAGAAGATCAGCTGGTTGGAGAAAACAGCGATTGCTTGAAAGCTCTAAACCGGGATCCGTTCAACATCAGAATTTCTGTCAATGAAGACAGCCTATCCAGCTGGTTTATGGACGTTCTTAAACCCGGCAATGACAATGACTATCGGTTCTATTTCGACATCGTGATCGCCGATCAGGACCATTCCATAAAGGAAATGAAGTCAGGTGAAGTGCTGGCAGGCATATCGAGTAGTAAAGAACCTGCCCAAGGTTTTAGAAGCTATCCGCTTGGCCAACAAATCTATCGAGCAACTGCCAGTCCATCTTTTGTTGAATTGTATTTTCCTGATGGCATTACACAAGATTCATTTAAGAATGCACCCTCATTGCGATATTCCGAAAAAGATGAGCTTCAAAAGCAATGGATTGAGCAGATATTTGGGGTCAACATAGAATTGCCCTTCTACACCATTCCATCGACCTATGGGCTGATCGAGTCCTGTTTGAAGGATGTTGCCTGGGGCATGAACCCGGCGATGTTGGTGGATCACCATATTGCTTCAGGGGATATTGTGGAACTCACTCCTAATCAAACATTGAACAAATCGCTTTATTGGCATGTCAGCCGTGTCGTCGACGGCACGCTTTCGCAAGTAACCCAGAAAGTTCGCAGGGCGGCGAATGCGCATCTTTTGCAGATTACCAGCC
>JBAUHS010000014.1:0-2135 GCA_049680405.1 Salaquimonas sp.
AACAAGGCCCATGCGGTGAAGGTTTCTCAGGAACTGATCGGCGAAGAATTTGCCGAAGATCGTAACCGCGAGCGCAAGGGCGATCTTGCCGCCGCCATGGAACGGGCATTTGCAGAAAATGCTGCGGAAGCAGAAGGCTTTGACGCTGTGATTGCAAGCAGGACGACCCAATGGTTACCGCAAGGCATGGCATTTGGTGACGCAAGCCGTGCGCATCAAGGAGAACTGGGCGATAATGTTGCGACGAGCAGCCAGTCAAGTGAAGTCAGCGATCAACATGCAGATACTTCTGCTTCTAATCTGGAATCTGGTGAGTTGCCGGCATTCCTGAGCGAAGACGCGGCTTAGACCCTATCAACACGCAAACCATGCTGGACCGCCCTCGATATCAGAGGTCGGTCCTTTCCCCTTGAGGCTTGAAACAGCTGAATGGTTCAGCTGGCCCGATCGGAGAAAACACATGGAAACCCAAAGTAATCATACAACCTTTCAGGAAATGGATCTATCAAGTCCGCAAGCTGCATCTTTGATTGCCGCCCAAAACGATGCGTTCCGCAAAACCGCCATGGAATTGCGGTCAGAGCCCGATGTCCCATTAGGGCGCATCGTCATGACGAGTGGCATCTCCCAGCAAAGCCCCGAGTTCAAACTTGAACTGATGCGCAAAGTCACTGCCTTCGAGGCTTTTGACGAGGACTGTGATCCTTACAATTGGCATGAAATGGGTGTCATCGAAATGGGGAATGAAAAAGTCTGGTTCAAGATCGATCTCTATGATGTGGCCTATCAACATGGTGCGGCAAATCCAACTGACCCCCAACAGACCCGCCGTATCCTGACCCTGCTGTTCCCGTCTGAGTACTGATCAACCTTCGCATCTTCGCCAAAACAATTGGATCGTTCCTGATTGAAGGAACGGTCCTTTCTCCATGACGGGTTTTCCAGTGCTGAAAACCTCAGCGCGGCCCGTCAAAGGAGAAACCAAAATGGCCAAATCAGTTGATTATCGCGTCAAACTCTACCCTGCTCATAAAGAAGGCGGGTTCGCAGTGACCAAGTTCGAAGTCTTCGGATCAACGACCTATCCGGAAAAACAGATCACGGCCGCAGGTATGCAAGATCTGATCGAACAGGTAACCCACTTTGCCATGGAACATGGCGAGGGTTGTCAGGCTTCGGTTCGATGCTTGGCTCACCGCAAACCGCCTGGCTTCAAACAGGCGACTTCCAGCCTTTATTTCAATTTGAAAGAAGGCTCGATCGCTGACGATCAAACGCACAACCCAGACATCGCTGATCAAGCAGTGGCCTGACTAAAAGTTGAATAAACAATACTAACCCGCCGGGGCTTTTCCGGCGGGTTTTTTGTGTCCAAAAACCAACAAGGAAACATTCAATGACCTTAATAAACAATTCTGTTGCATCCGGTTTTCATGACAAACGATCAGATGACGCCGATCCTGCTCCCGCGCCATTTTCTTACAATCCCTCCGATGCCGAGTGTCTGCATTCGGCTGCCGAGTTGCTGCTACCACATTTTGAAGCTGGCAAGTCGGTCGATGCCACTTTGATCCGAGCTGTTATGGAAGATGCATTTGGTGCATCGGACGGTGACGGCGCTTGGGTCTGGAAAGATGCCTATGAAGCGGTTGAAGCCGCCCAGGTGATGATGCTCACCAAATATGGAGCGCTGATGCACAGCAAAGCGAAGACCCCATCCAAATTTCTGGCGATGGTCGAAAAACTTGCGCTGCTTGCCCCGACACAAACAAGACGCTCGGAAGACAGCATCAAACTGCAGCAATTCTCGACGCCCCTGCCCCTTGCGGCCATCGCAGCCTATGCGGCTGATCTTCGTCCTGAGGACCCCGTGCTGGAACCGTCAGCAGGGACGGGTATGTTGGCTGTGTTCGGGCTGATTTCTGGTTCCTCGCTCATTCTGAACGAGTTAGCCGATACGCGGCGCGAGCTGCTCTCGTTGTTATTTCCCGGTGTTCCCGTCAGCGGCCATGATGCGGGCGCGATCCATGACAGGTTGGATCCTGCAATCCAACCATCCGTCGTATTGATGAACCCGCCCTTTTCCGCCGCGCCCAATGTCGATGGAAAATACAAAGCCGCAACCGGCCAGCATG
>JBAUHS010000015.1:0-3250 GCA_049680405.1 Salaquimonas sp.
GCTCCCAACGGTAGCCTATATCGAGTAACGCAGATGGGACGATGTGAGGCGGACGAACAAAAATGCATCCAGTGCTGCATGATAAACTAAGAGCAGACGCAGACCGGCTTTCCGAAGCCCTTGAACACATGTCCAAGCTCTTCCTAGCGCCAAAAGAAGAAAAGACGCTTCGGAGCTTCACTACCGCTGAAGTGGCAGAGTTGTTGCGTGTAAGCGATGGCTATCTGCGAAAAGCTCACTTCGACGATCGCATCCCCGATGTCGAGCAAGGCTCTAACAACAAACGCCTCTACACCGCCGAGAAGATTCTTGAGATCCGGAATATTCTGTCACAGAACGCTAAAGACCCCTACCAGTTCCTTCCTGGTCGACGTCAGGGCGACAAACTGCAAATCTGGTCCACTGTTAACTTCAAAGGCGGCTCGAGCAAAACGACAACGACCGTAACGCTTGGGATGAGGCTAGCGTTACGCGGCTATCGTGTGTGTCTGATCGACGCAGATCCGCAAGCCTCGCTCACGACCTTTTTCGGATATCAGCCAGAGATCGATTTCCGTAAGGGCGGAACGCTCTATGATGCAATCCGCTATAACGACGGCGAACTATCCCGCGTCCCGATCACCGACGTTCTACGTAAGACTTACTTCCCCAATCTGGACCTAGTTCCTGGAGGGATCATGCTCTCGGAGTTTGAAACCGAGACCCCTATGGCATTGAGCCGTGGTGAGCAGCCGGTGTTTTTCAATCGGATTCGAGATCCGATACGCCAGGTTGAGGACGAGTACGATGTTATCCTGATCGACTGCCCCCCTCAGCTTGGGTATCTCACGATGTCGGCAGTATGCGCATCAACTTCACTGCTCATGACCATTATCCCCGAGCGCGTAGACCTCGCTTCAGCCAGCCAGTTTCTCACCATGGCATCTGGTGTTTTGGAAGTACTTCATTCCAACGGAGGGATCGGCGCCTACGACAATTTTGCGTATCTGCTGACCCGGTTTGACACAGCCATAAGTACGCAGCAAGATTTGGCCGAATGGATCAGGCAGTTGCTTGGTGACAGTGTGATCAAGTCCCCATTCGTTAAGTCGTCTGCCGTAAGCGAAGCTGGCTTGTCCCAGAAGACAATCTTCGAGGTGGATCTTGCCGGCTCGAAGAACCGGAAGACTTATGATCGCGCCTTGGAATCCGTGATCAGCTTCTCAAACGATATCGAAAAGATGATCCAATCCGCATGGGGTCGAGGAGGCAGCAATGAAGCGTGATCTACTTGCCAAAAGCCTAGCGCAAATGGGTTCCAAACCTTCTGCGGCTGTCGAGGAGAACGACCAGAAGCCCGGCGAAGGAGCCCCTCGCTCGCTGAAAAGCATGTCAGACGTGCTCTCTCAAGTTTCGGCCCAAGCTGCCCAAGAAGTGGATGTCAGCGAAATCTCGGATTCCGAAATTGCAGACAGGTTTGACGTGGCCGAGGGGCTTGACGATCTCATTGAGTCGATCCGGACTTCTGGTCAACAGCTTCCTGCCCTGCTTCGGTATCGGCGTGGAGTCGGCCCTCGCTACGAAGTTGTCTATGGTCGCAGAAGAATCGCAGCCTGTCGGGCGCTTGGGATCAAGGTCAAAGCCTACATCAAGGAAATGGACCAACGTGAGGCACTTGTCTCTCAAGCCTTAGAAAACTCCGCTCGCCTCGAACGAAGTTTCATTGAACAAGCTATCTTCGCAATCAAGCTCGAAGAACAGGGTTTCACCAGGGCTGAAATCGGAGATGTCCTCGCAGTCGACAAGGGAACCCTCAGCAAGCTGATAGGTGTAGCGCGCGATCTTCCTGATGTTTTGATCTATGCAATTGGCGCTGCTCATGAGGCAGGGCGGCGACCGTGGCTCGAACTCAGGCGACTCATCAAGATCGAAACTGCTGTGACAGACGCTGAAATGCTCTCGCTGGTTCCTGACAATGGTACGCCAACTGAAAAGCTGAGCGCCCTCATTGAGGCGCTTCAGGCTGCTGAAGGCAAGAGCAAAGAGGCTGTAGGTTTGGCGGCAAATGCTGCCTCTCCTAACCCACTGTCCAGATTAAAGGACAGGCCGGTCTCGTTTAAGGCAAAGGGCAAGCGCCTTATGATCGAGGTATCGGAACAGAAAGAACGAGGCTTCATCGGTTTTGTAGAGGCCAACCTAGAGAGACTCTACGACGAGTGGAAAAAGAAGCCATAAAGCTGGCGCAGATCCACGAACGATAAGCCGTTGATTTCGTTAAGGTTGGCCATGGTCAACCTACGGAAAAGATAGAAACAAACAACAAGGAGGCAGACAAGCGCGCAAAAAGAAACCCCCCGAAGGCGGTGAAGCTCTCCAGAGGGTCCCGATTTACTAGCACTATATTGGTACTCCCAAAAACGAATCACTGCAACACCGATTTCGGTGCCCGGTCGCATTTTGCCGTCTGAAATCATATGAAACAGGAACAAGTCGCGACTTCAGCAGTCGAGGCGCAGGATAACTGTGCCTTGCAGGAGCCCATTGCCTTTGCGGGAATGGGCAGCATCGAGCAGCAACCTTCTTTCAGACCGATCACAAGGCGAGATTTGATGGCCGCGGTCAACACTGTCTCCAAAGACCTGGGACTGCGCGCAGCCTCAGTTATGGTGATTGATGCTCTGCTCAGCTGCCTACCTTGCAAAGATACCAAATCAGGTCTCGATAGACCTATTTCGCCACTAACTTTGCTTACCGTCTACGCGTCCAATAATACACTTTGCTTTCGAGCCAAGGGGATCACCGAGCGACAGCTCAGGCGTCATTTAGAACGCCTAGAAGAAGTTGGGCTGATCCAACGCAAAGACAGTGCTAACGGGAAACGGTTCCCAATTCATCGCGGCGGGAAGGTTATCGGCGCATTCGGCATTGATCTTTCCCCTCTCTTGACACGGGCAGAAGAACTTTTTGCCCTCGCCCAAGAGCGTCGTCAGGAAGCCGATGAGCTGCGCGGTCTTCGCTCCTATATCCAGAAGCTGCGTATGGAATGTTTAAGACTACCCGTGAGCGAAGACGTAAGCACTTTCTTGAAAGGGACACGCAACATCATGCGCCGCGCCAGTACAACGCTAATGCAAGCCCGCGCAATCGTTGACAAGCTTACAGACGTTCTCATGGGCTTGGATCAGGCCAATGCTGAAGGACCCCAAGCACCTGTTGCCACGATAGAACCTAAAACCACCACCATAAATCAGCCACAACAGAACCTTGATGA
>JBAUHS010000016.1:0-3929 GCA_049680405.1 Salaquimonas sp.
ATCCTGATCACTCCGAGCGCGAGAAAAGAACAACCTTTGATAAAATTAACTCGTTTGTTCAATCGGTTACGGGGAAGTCTGATGCTGTATTGGAAGTTCCGGCTCATAGAAAACATCTGCTTGTACACATGGACGATAAAGTTCTACCTATTTCATCGCTTGGAACAGGAATACATGAAGTCGTCTTGATCGCAGCATTTTGCACGATTAATCAGAATTGCTTAATGTGCATAGAAGAACCGGAGATTCATCTCCATCCAATATTGCAGCGAAAATTGATCGAGTATTTACAGACTAAAACTAGCAATCAGTACTTTATCGCTACCCATTCAGCCGCATTTATCGACACCCCCAATGCATCAGTGTTCAGTGTAAACAATGACGGTGTTCAGACCTACATCAATCGCATTTTGTCAAAGGAAGACAAACGAGGTCTCGTTGAGGGCTTGGGATACAAGGCTTCTGATATCGTTCAATCCAATGCGGTTATTTGGGTAGAAGGGCCATCAGATAGGATATATTTGTGTCACTGGCTAAAAGCGCATTCGCCAGAATTGAAGGAGGGCCTACATTTCACCATCATGTTCTATGGCGGTGGGCTTATCAGCCACCTGAGTGCGGATGACGATGCGATTGAAGAGTTTATCAAATTGCGCGACATTAATCAGCACATGGCGATTGTCATTGATAGTGACCGAGATAAAAAAGGTGCGAAACTGAAACCGGCAGCAACTCGACTTCAGTCTGAATTCAAGAATACGAAGGGTGTAATCTGGATCACTAAAGGCAGAGAAATTGAGAATTATATTAAACCCGATTTACTTCATGCGGCAATCAAATCAATCCACCCCAACATTTACTCAAGCCCCGATAAGACAGAGCAATATGATCATTCATTTTATTTCAAGCGAAAAAAAGCAGACGCCACTGGTGAACTGATTCACAAGAATACAGATAAGGTTGGGGTCGCAAAGAATATAGCAGAGCAAGATGCTGATTTAAGTGTACTTGATTTGAAAAAGCGGATCAGTGAGATCGTGGCCATGATAAAAGAGGCAAACGGACTTTAGTTATCAGCTAAATCTACTACCTCCCCTCTTCGCCTATGGCCTCAGAGCATTTCGCTCTTGAAATCGATACTCAATCGATTTCTTGGCCTTGTTGCTTTCGCATCAAAGCCAATGCTCACTTCCACTCTCTTATATCAACAAACTTACCCGCGATCGCCGCAGCGGCTGCCATGGCTGGTGAAACCAGATGCGTGCGGCCCTTGAAGCCCTGACGGCCTTCGAAGTTGCGGTTCGAGGTTGAGGCGCAGCGCTCTTCCGGCTTCAAGCGGTCATCGTTCATGGCAAGGCACATGGAGCAGCCCGGCTCGCGCCAGTCAAAGCCCGCCTCGATGAAAATCTTGTCGAGACCTTCGGCTTCCGCCATTTCCTTCACAAGGCCGGAGCCCGGCACGATCATCGCATCGACGGTGGCGGCAACTTTTTTGCCTTCCACCACTTTGGCAACGGCGCGAAGGTCTTCAATGCGCCCATTGGTGCAAGAGCCGATAAACACGCGGTCGAGCGTGATATCGGTGATCGGCGTTCCGGCCTTAAGACCCATATAATCAAGCGCGCGCTGTTTGGAAATGCGCTGGGTTTCGTCTTCCAGATCAGCCGGATTTGGCACAACGCCTGTAATGGAGATCACGTCTTCCGGTGAAGAACCCCAGGAAACAATCGGCGGCAGATTGGCGGCATCCAGCGTCACGACTTTATCGAAATGCGCGCCTTCATCGGTTGTCAGCGTTTTCCAGTAATCCATCGCCATATCCAGCGCCTTGCCGGAAGGAGCCTTCGGCTTGCCCTTGATATAGTCGAAGGTTTTTTCATCCGGCGCAATGAGGCCGGCGCGCGCGCCGCCTTCAATCGTCATGTTGCAAACGGTCATGCGGCCTTCCATGGAAAGCGCGCGGATCGCCTCGCCGGCAAATTCGATCACATGGCCTGTACCGCCCGCCGTGCCGATCTCGCCGATGATTGCCAGAATGATGTCTTTTGCCGTAACGCCCTCAGGCAATTCACCATCCACTTGCACAAGCATATTCTTGGCTTTTTTCTGGATCAGCGTTTGGGTGGCGAGCACATGCTCGACTTCCGACGTGCCGATGCCGTGGGCAAGCGCCCCAAAGGCCCCATGAGTAGATGTGTGGCTGTCGCCACAAACAATCGTCATGCCTGGAAGGGTAAAGCCCTGCTCCGGTCCGATAATGTGGACAATGCCCTGGCGCTTGTCATGTTCGGAATAATATTCAACGCCAAACTCTTTGGCATTATTGGCCAGCGCCTCCACCTGAATGCGGCTTTCCTCATTCTTGATACCGTTTACGCGGTCTTTCGAGGTCGGCACATTGTGGTCGACAACAGCGAGGGTTTTTTCCGGCGCGCGCACTTTGCGGCCTGTCATGCGAAGACCTTCAAAGGCCTGGGGGCTGGTCACTTCATGGACGAGATGGCGGTCAATATACAAAAGGCTGGAGCCGTCATCATTGACGGAAACCACGTGATCATCCCAGATTTTGTCGTATAGTGTTTTAGCCATCTTATGTCTCACAAGTTTTGAATGAATTGGTTAGCGATGATCTACGCTGCAAGATTGCCAAGGTCAAGATTTGAACGTGCGAGATTGCAATTGAGCAGCTAAAACCAATTGATTTTTCCAGCGCGATGAAACACATTACGCCAAGCTTATCCCTACTTGAAAGCCAGTCCCATCGACACGCTCTTATCCCCCGTCATCCTGTTTTTCATTCTTGGCGCTCTGGCGAGCTTTGCCCGCTCGGATTTGTCTATCCCCGAGGCAATTGCCAAGGGCATGTCGCTCTATCTGATGGCCGCTATCGGCCTGAAAGGCGGCGTGGAAGTAGCAGCGGCAGGTTTTACCTCCGACCTTCTGGTTGCAGCCTTGGCCGGCCTCTTGTTAAGCGCGCTCATTCCCGTGGGAACCTTCTTTGTTTTGAGAAGCTTCGGCAGGCTGGATGCCATCAATGCCGGGGCAGTGGCAGCCCACTACGGCTCGGTCAGTGTCGTAACCTTTGTGACAGGCGCAGAGTTTCTGACCGGTAATGGCATTGGCGCAGCAGGCTATATGGTGGCTGTCCTGGCTCTCATGGAAACGCCCGCGATTATCGTCGGTCTGTTCCTTGCAGCGCGCTACGGCGACAAAACCAAAACCGGCTTCACTCAAACGCGCGGCGAATTGTTACACGAAACTCTGCTCAACGGCTCCGTGGTGCTTTTGACGGGCAGTTTCATCATCGGGCTGATTGCGGGCAAAGAGGGCTTTGCCTCCATCGCCCCAGTTTTTGAAACAGGTTTTAGGGGCATTTTGTGCCTGTTCTTGCTGGATATGGGTCTGGTTGCAGCCCGCCGACTGCGCGAGGCAAAATCCCTCACGGCCCGCCTTGCCTTTCTTGCAATCGCCTTTCCAATCGTCAACGGAACCATCGGGGCTGCACTCGGAGCCATGGTGGGTCTTGACGCAGGCTCAACGGCAGCCCTCGCCATTCTGGCTGCCAGTGCGTCTTACATTGCGGTACCAGCGGCCATGCGCCTTGCCCTACCCCAGGCAGACTCAGGCCTTTATCTGACCTTGTCGCTGGCCGTAACCTTTCCGTTCAACATCATTTTCGGCATTCCGTTTTATGCCTGGCTCGCCACAAATTTCACCGCAGGATAATTGACCATGGCCAAAACCGTCATTCGCAAACAAACTGAAGTCCTGGTCGATATGCCGCTTTTGGCACGCATCGAGAAACTGGCAGCCTCTGCGGGCATCACCATCTATACGGTACTGCCCACAAGAGGCGGCTCCAGCGAGCAAGGCCGCTGGTTTGATGACCGCGTCACGGGCGGGGCAGGAACCAAGGTCCTGTTCAGCGC
>JBAUHS010000017.1:0-12924 GCA_049680405.1 Salaquimonas sp.
ACACATAGGATAGGCAAAGGAAAGGTTAAAGGGGCAGCCGAAAGATTCAAAATCCGTGAAAAAGCATGTCTAATGTATCGTTGCCATTTTCGTCAGTAAGTCCCTCACCATCAGCAGGACGGCACTATAACCACGGTTGTATGCATCCGAAGAGAGGATAGCGAGAAACAGGTCTTTTGAAATTGGCCAGTTCACACGATCAAACTTTCCTGCAATTTCAGCATAATTCGAAACCGGATTCTGCCTTGCAGCCCCGGAATGACGAACTCTAGGTTACTTGCGCAAAGACAAAAAGCCCGCTGAATTTTCATTCGGCGGGCTCAATTATTACTTTAAGAAAAGATTATAAACGTTTGTAATTACGCTTCTTCCTCTTCTTTTATCAGCTCTTCTTTGCTGACTTTTTTATCTTTTACATCGGCCACACCCATGATGTGGTCAACGACTTTTTCTTCATAGATCGGTGCACGGAGGCCTGAAACAGCGTCCGGATTCTCGCGGAAATAGTCAAAAACCTGCTGTTCCTGACCGGGATATTGACGGACCTGATCATAAATTGCTTTTTGCAATTCTTCTTCAGATACTTCGATCTTCGCATCTTCACCTATTTTGGCGAGGGTCAAACCGAGGCGAACGCGGCGCTCAGCGAGTTTTTGATATTCTTTGCGTGCTTCGTCTTCAGTTGTCTCTTCATCTTCGAATGTTTTTCCTGCGCGCTCAAGTTCACCTGTCATCTGCTTCCAGATGTTATCAAACTCTGCAGCAACCATTTTGAGCGGCAATTCCATTTTGGTTTTCTCGTCCATTTGGTCGAGGACCTGACGTTTTACCCTGGCACGCGTGAATGAGCCGTTTTGACTCTCAATTTGGGATTTGATCGCTTCGCGCAGCTTTTCAGCTGATTCAACACCCAATTGTTTGGCAAGTTCATCATTGATCTCAAGTTTCACTGGTTTCTCAACCTTTTTCACTTTGACATCAAACTCAACATCCTTGCCAGCAAGGTTTGCTGCAGGATATTCAGTCGGGAACGTCACTTTGATGGTTTTTTCGTCACCTGCCTTGAAGCCGATCAACTGCTCTTCAAAACCTGGGATAAAGCGGTTTGAGCCGACAACGAGTTGAGCGTCTTCGTCCTTGCCACCGTCAAACGGAGTGCCGTCCAATTTACCAAGATAGTCCATGATAACGCGGTCGCCGTCGGCTGCCTTACCCTTTTTCTCTTCGTATGTGCGGGCGTTCTCAGCAACTTTCATAACCTGTTCGTCAACTTCAGCGTCACTTACATCGACGACAGGTCGTTCGATTTTCAGCTTAGCGAGATCAGGAACAGTGATTTCCGGCATAACTTCATAAGAAATTTTGAATTCGAAATCAGCCAATCCAGCCAAAATCGCTTCTGCTTCTTTCTCGTCTTCAGTCATTGAGATTTCAGGCTGTTGAGCGGCCTTTTCTTTGCGCTCTTTCAAAACATCACCGGAGCGGGTGTTGATCGTCTCATTGACGATTTCAGCCATGATTTGTTTGCCGTACAGCTTTTTAATGTGTGCTGCCGGGACTTTGCCCTGACGGAAACCATCAATCTTAACTTTGCCCTTCATGTCTTCCAGACGGGCGTTAAGTTTTCCAGCCAGATCTTCTTTTGGAACCACGACCTTTAGTTCGCGCTCAAGACCTTTGTTCAGTGTTTCTGTAACCTGCATGGATGCTCAACCTGTTATTGCTATAGAAATAGCAGGCCGTGACGATAGCCACTAACCTGCTAATTTGAAATTTGGTGCGGGTAGAGAGACTTGAACTCCCACGCCTTTCGGCACCAGAACCTAAATCTGGCGTGTCTACCAATTTCACCATACCCGCTGACGGTTCCGCTTAACACCCTTCACATCAAGATATGACAGCTATCAAACGAAATCATGGGTTCAAAGTTGCTCCGTTTCCAGACTTCCCATGAACCCAATTTGCGCGTCTATAACACCGAAGATCGCAATGCGCAAAGGGGCATTGTCATTTTTTTGATCAAACTTCGTAATCTTTGTAATTTAGGTTCCGACCCTAGTTGGTTTTTTGCTGATCAGGCCTTGGCGGATAGCGCTTGGACACATTATCGAACCGGTTCAGCCATGGTCTTCTGGGTAATCCCGCCTGCTCGGCTTGCCAGGCGGTCGCGATTCTCATCTCGGATTCGATGCCCGATAATGCAACGGCCCCGCGCTTCTCCAAATCCGTTCTGTTAATCACCACTTCAGGCTTGCGCTCACGGCAACTGCTCCACCACAGCCTTGGAGCAATGAGAATATCCGCCTTAATACAGGCATCCGACAGCAATTTGGGATCATAAACAATGATCAGCTTCTTTTTAGAAAGTTCAATCTCGCAATAGTCCTTTGAACAGAGCGATGATTGGGCGAGAGAATCAAATTCACGATTCGGGATAAATGCTCTGCGCCAAATATCCGTGATGAACTTCCCACGGCCTGGGTAAAGCAAAGTGAGCCCATCGTTTAAGGCGGCGGATTCCTTGCCCCCGATCAGGGAGGACCGCATTGCGATGTTACGACCATCTTGGGCGATCAACAGGTCAGGTAAGTCCGGTTGCCCCCGTCCGCTGATGAAAATCAGCCCCAATGGTATTAAACATAACAGCCGCAACCGCGTTCGCAAGAATGATCCCAATACGAGGAAAATCACCGAGAAAATAAGAAATGATGTGGATCGAGCCCCTGTTTCAAAATCAAATTCATATGCATTTACCGCATCTGCAACTTCGACAACCTTATTGATCGCTAGTCCCAGTGGGTCGAGCGCGAGTTTCTCGAACCCGTAAGGCATCAAAAGCATGCTGAGGAGAGACAGTGGCATTACCAGCATGGAAACAATTGGCATGGCGATCAGATTGGTTATCAGGCCAAGCGGCGCAACACGGTGAAAATGCCAAAGAGCAAAAAGCGCCGTTGCAATGCCAGCGATAAGGCTCGTTGCGGAAAGTCCTCCGAAATACATACCCGTCAAGCGCAGCGCCCGGGGAAACAAACCGCTGGCAACTTCATAATGCCTGTTGGCAAGTCGCTTGCGTCTGATTTGGTTCCAGTCCTGATATACCACTACAAGGGCCGCCACAGCGGCAAAACTCATTTGAAAACCCGGATTATACATGCTGGCGGGATCGAAAATCAGGATGATCATTGCTGCCATGGTAACGCTTCGCATGGTAATAGCCCGCCGATCCATCAAGCTGGCCACCAACATGACTGTAATCATCAACCAGGCGCGCTGGGTCGCAATACTGGCCCCTGAAAGAAACATGTAACCGGTTGCAGTCACAAACCCGGCACCAATGGCCCATTTTTTGATCGGATAGTTCTCAGCAAGGCCCGGAACAACCACCAATATCATTCTGATGATCCAAATAACTGTCAAAGTCACGAGTGCCATATGCAGCCCGGAAATCGCGAGAATATGCGCAAGGCCTGAGCGTCGGAGGCTTTCCTGGGTTTCCTGCGACAAACCGGATCTATCTCCGGTGATTAAGGCTGTGGCGATATCGCCCGCTTCACCGGGAAGTCCTGCCCTGATGCGTAATGAGATGGTTTGACGAAAGGCCTGAAGACGGATCGAAAGTGTTTCACCAAAAGTCTGAGAAACGGATTTTGGTGAGAGTTCCGGCGCACCCATGAAAAAGCCGGACAGACCAAGACCTTCCATCCACCTTGGGAAGGAAAAGTCATAGCCACCCGGATAAGCCGGGCCTGAAATCGGACTAAGCCTCGCAAGCCCCGCAACGCTATCCCCAATAACAAATGCCCTGTGTTTCTTGCTGGCAGAAAGGCGTATTGTCGGCGGTAATTCATTTGGTTCCATGCCTTCAATTTTGACAGGCCGGATAAGATATCTCGGAGACCCTGATTGATTCTGGTCAATCGCCAGAACCAGCCCTGTCAATTCAGCGGTTATTTCTGAGCGGGGTACAGATGTATTCGCCCGATTTGTCTGCCACAGAGCAACCAACATTCCGATGAAGAATAGAGATATCAAAATGCAGGTGGAATAAACAAAGCCACGCGACTCAATTTTGAATGCGAGAATTAAGCTGAAAACAATCGCCGCCAAGATCGCTATCGTGTTTGGTTCGTTCAACACAGAGAAATACGCACCAATACCAAGAGCCAGAAAAACGGGCAGAAAATTAAACAGGCTGCCAAGTTCCCGTTCTTTGTAGAAAGCTTTTTCAATTGCTCCTTTTGTGTCAAGAACTCTGTTCTCAGTCAGAAAAACAAACCGCTTGAACGGTCCTAATTGTTTGGTTGAGAACGGCAGTGCCGGCGTTTGATGTTCTGTAACGGCAGGTTCAGTTAGTTGACTGTCATTAGGAGAATTGGAAATTTCCAAATCGCCATGATTAAAGGGCGTCAAATCCCCCGGTTCGCGATCGGCCTCAAGCGCAGGAGCAAACTGCCAAAGAGTGGTGTCCTCTTCGGTATCAGGCTTTTTCGGGAATAAAAATTTTCCTGCCATTTTACGCAATACCCACAGACAACTTAAATCGCCGACAATCATCGGCTGGTTTAGCTGACGCTTTGAATTGGCTGTCACCACTCAATCATCAGAACTGTGCCGTGGGTAACGCAGAGCGAAAATTGAATGCTTTGCGTGGCTGCTGGTTTAGTGCAGATTGCTACCCTGCCCTTGTAACCAGCATTGACTATGCTACATCACGCGGGAACGAATTACCAATAAGTTGTTTCTCTTCAACGGTGCTGCATTTTTTTGACAGTTTCCCTTTAGGTAGAGAAGCGGCACAAACCCAATTTGCGGATTTTTCATGACTGACAATAATTCCAATTCAGCCTCAGGCGTTGTTACCCGGTTCGCCCCGTCACCGACTGGTTATTTGCATATCGGCGGGGCTCGTACAGCCCTGTTCAACTGGCTTTATGCGAAAGCAAATGGCGGCAAAATGTTGCTGCGTATCGAGGATACAGACCGCAAGCGCTCCAATGATGATGCCGTAACGGCTATTCTCGACGGGCTGTCCTGGATGGGCCTGCAATGGGATGGCGAGCCCTATTCACAATTTGAACGCGCTGAGCGGCACAAGCAAGTTGCCGAACAAATGGTTGCCGATGGCACTGCTTACTATTGTTTTGCTACCCCGGAAGAATTGTCCGAGATGCGCGAACTGGCAAAGGCCGAAGGCCGCCCGACGGTTTATGATGGTAGATGGCGGGATCGCGATCCATCCCAAGCACCGGAAGGTGCCAAAGGCGTTATCCGGCTGAAAGCACCGCGTGAAGGCCTAACGATTGTTGCAGACAAAGTGCAAGGCGAAGTCAAATTTCCTAACAAAGATCTGGATGACCTTGTTCTCCTGCGCTCTGACGGCTCTCCTACTTATATGCTGGCAGTTGTCGTAGACGACCATGATATGGGCGTAACACATATTATTCGCGGCGATGACCACCTAACCAATGCCGGCCGTCAGACTTTGATATATCAGGCCCTTGGTTGGGAAGTGCCAGTGATGGCCCATATTCCTCTTATCCATGGTGCAGACGGCGCAAAACTTTCAAAACGCCATGGCGCACTTGGAGCTGAGGCCTATCGTGCAATGGGATACTTGCCTGAAGCGCTTAGAAACTATCTCGTCCGACTTGGTTGGTCCCACGGGGATGATGAAATTATGTCCACAGATGAAATGACGGCGTGGTTTGGATTTGATGGCATGAACAAGGCTGCGGCTCGCTTTGACTTTGCCAAACTTGAAGCGCTGAATGGCCACTATATTCGCCATGCCGATGACGCCTATCTTGCCAAAAGAGTTGCTGAAATTTTGCCGGAAATCGAATTGGAAACACCACTCCGCGGCAAGCTTGATGAGGCTGGGTTGAAAAAACTGACCAGCGGAATGACACTTCTAAAGGAACGCGCAAAGACGCTTCTCGATCTGATCGAAGGTGCATCGTTTTTGTTTGTAGAGCAGCCAATGCCATTTGAGGAAAAAGCGTTGGCGATCCTGACCGATGGCGGAGATGAAACCATAAAATCCCTGCTGCCAACTCTTGAGGCAATCGAAAGCTGGACGAAAGAAACCATTGAAACCGCAGTTAAGGCATATGCCGAACCTCTTGATTTGAAACTTGGGAAAGTTGCACAGCCTCTTCGATCCGCATTGACAGGTAAAACCAGTTCTCCAGGTGTCTTTGATGTGCTTGAATTGTTGGGCAAAGATGAGTGTTTGAATCGCTTAAAAAGCCGTATATAACAATACGGCACACTAATCGATTAAATCAAGTATGACTTTGGTGTGACTTGAGCGGCGGAAATAAATGGGCTAGTAAAAGCCCACTTGCGAAATTTGCTGCAGCGCAGCATAATCAACACTGATGCGGAGAAATCCGGAATTTTCAGATATTCAGACGCAATATTTTTCGAGACGCGGTTTCGGGAAGATACAAATTAGTACGTGAAGAGGAAAAAAATATGACAGATAAAACAGCAAAACTTACCCTTGGCTCAGACAGCTGGGAGTTTCCTGTCAAATCCGGATCAATCGGACCAGACGTCATCGATATCAGCACTCTTTACAAAAACACTGATCATTTCACTTTCGATCCTGGGTTTACCTCGACTGCAGCTTGCGAGAGCGATATTACCTTTATTGATGGCGACAAAGGCATTCTTCTGCATCGCGGATATCCAATTGACCAGTTGGCCGACAAGGGTGATTTTCTGGAAACCTGCTATTTGCTTCTTTATGGCGAACTGCCAAACAAGGAACAGAACGAAGACTTTCATAATCGCGTGACGTATCACACAATGGTTCATGAGCAGATGAACCGCTTCTTTACCGGCTTCCGCCGTGATGCTCATCCAATGGCAGTGATGTGCGGGGTAGTTGGTGCGCTCTCCGCTTTCTATCATGACTCGACCGATATCTCTGATGATCATCAAAGAATGGTGGCTTCTCTTCGTATGATTGCAAAAATGCCAACCATTGCTGCGATGGCTTACAAATATCATATCGGCCAGCCCTTTGTTTATCCGAAGAATAATCTCGATTATGCATCAAACTTCCTGAACATGTGCTTTTCCGTTCCTTGCGAAGACTACAAAGTGAACCCGGTTCTGGCTCGTGCAATGGACAAGATCTTTATCCTGCACGCAGATCACGAGCAGAATGCGTCAACCTCAACAGTACGCCTTGCTGGCTCTTCTGGCGCAAACCCGTTCGCCTGTGTAGCAGCTGGTATTGCCTGCTTGTGGGGCCCTGCTCATGGCGGTGCCAACGAAGCTGCGCTGAACATGCTGATGGAGATCGGCACGGTTGACCGCATCCCTGAATATATTGCCCGAGCAAAAGACAAGGATGATCCATTCCGCCTCATGGGCTTTGGTCACCGTGTTTATAAAAACTACGATCCACGCGCCAAAATCATGCAGCAGACAACGCATGAAGTTCTCAACGAACTTGGCATCAAAGATGATCCATTGATGGCAGTGGCCATGGAGCTGGAACGTATTGCCCTGACTGATGAATATTTCATCGAGAAGAAACTATATCCAAATATCGATTTCTACTCAGGCATAACGCTGCGTGCCCTCGGCTTCCCGACAACCATGTTTACCGTGTTGTTTGCCCTTGCAAGAACCGTAGGCTGGATTGCTCAATGGAAAGAGATGATCGAAGATCCGAAACAGAAAATCGGTCGCCCTCGCCAGCTTTATACCGGTTCTGCCCAGCGCGATTACGTGCCAATCAACAAGCGTTAAAACTACGCCTTTATGAAGCCTATCAAAGCGCTGAACCTGATCAGGGTTTGGCGCTTTTTTATGAGCGGTTTTCGACCATAGAGAGTATTATTTTTGCGCTGATCAGACCCGGCGCATCATCTTGTTTCATCGTATCATGAACCAGTTGAAAACCATCCAGTTGCGCTTTTCTTTGAGGGCCCTTTTTGACAAGGTCCTCAATCAGGCGGGCGATATAACCAGGCTGTGCATAGTCATTAATCCGCTCTGGAACGATAACCTTGTCAGCGATCAGATTCGGCAATGCCGCCGTCCATGATTTTATAAGGAAACGAACGGCATAAACGGCCGGATCAAGTTTGTAGATCGAGACTGTTGGCACCCCATAAAGCGCCAATTCCAGTATCGCTGTTCCCGAAGCCGCAATGGCGGCATCAGCATTTTGCATCGCTTCAATTTTGGCTTTTTCTCCGGTCAGGATTACCGGTTTGGTTTTCCAATCGGCAATGCTTTCGCGGATCATCGCTTCCAAATGAGGTACCGCTGGCAAAATATATTGCGCTTTTTGCCCGCGCTCTTCGAGAATATCAACGCTTGCCTTCAAGATGGGCATCAACCGGGAGACTTCGCTTTTTCTTGAACCTGGCAGGATAAGAATTTGCGCTGGCGATTTGGGTGTTTGTTTCATTTTCAGGTCAATTGTGCCTGAAAGCCTCGCCAAAGGATGGCCAACATAAGTTGTTTCAGGCCCCCCCAGATCTTTCATGACCTTCGGTTCAAAAGGCAGAACCGCCAATACATGATCAATATAGGCATTCATCTTCTTTGCCCTACCCGGTCGCCAGGACCAAACAGTTGGGCAAACATATTTGACAACAGGCAGCTGCGGGCGTTTTGCTTTAACCCGTTTGGCAACCTGCTTGGCAAATTCGGGAGAATCGATCAGCAAAACCACATCGGGCTTTTTCTCAACTATATCAATGGCAACTTCCCGCGCACGAGCTAGCAGCGTCGGCAGTTTACGCACCACACCTGAAATCCCCATGATCGCGATGTCCGAGGAGGGGAAAAGAGGCTTCAGCCCTTTTTCCTGCATTTTTTCGCCGCCAAGGCCAAATGGTTCAACCTCTTGCCCCAAAGCATCGAAGTGATCCAAAAGATCAGCACCCAATAGATCGCCAGAGACCTCGCCAATAACAAAATATAGTTTTATCGGGCGATCCATCATTTGAAATCCTCAGCTTTGACACCGATGATGAAAATCTTCAGTTCGCCAGCAAGACGAAGTGTTTCTTCCTTTTCAAGAATAAACGTATGTCCCGCCTCAATGGCAATTCCTTTTAGGCCAGCGGCGGCAACACTGCGGATCGTATCAGGGCCGATGGCAGGCAAATCAGCGCGCATATCCTGCTCCGGCTTCATGGTTTTTGCCAATATGCCGTTGGATGGCTTTACAGAAATCCTGCCGTCTTTTCGCAATTGGACTACCCGATCAATCATCGCGTCAGTACCTTCAGCTGCTTCCAGAGCAATTACCCGCCCATGCTCGGCAATTGCAGCCTGCCCGGCATCCAGCGCACCTATGGCTTTGGCGGCCTTGAATGCCATCGCGATGGTTGGTTTGTAAGTTTTCAAGCTGGGATTGCCATTGATTGCGCCATGAGAAGCCAACAGCATTGGCACCACTTCATGAGCCCCAACTACTTTAACATTCTTTTTGGCAAAAAAGGCGGAGATTTTTGACAGGACCGAATTATCACCGCCCATTACAATTTTCAGTAGTGTCGGCACTTCTTTCAAGGTCACCATGTCCATTTTGATGGATTTGAAGTCCGGCCGTTTGTTGATTCCGCCCGCAAAAACAACATGCCGGATTGATTCCTTTTTGAGCACTTCGAAAAGTCGGCCTAATTGGCCATAGGTCAAAACCGCTGATGCGTCCTTGGCAAGGCGATCTTCTATCTCGCCTGAAATACCAATCAGCAGAGGATCCCGCTTGAGCCGCTGAAGTTCGCGAACAATCTCGCAGGGCAATTGACCATTGCCCGCAATTACCGCTATCCGCTCTTTACTGGGATCAAAAACAGCCATGGCTCAAACACTTTTCCAGCGCAAAGGAAGCCGCCACAGACCCGAAAGCTGATCGGAATTAGCCCAGATCATCTTTGCCGCGCGGAGTGCACAAGGAGCGATTTTCACCGGATCTTACAAAGTCGACAATTTTTTGCACAACCGAATTACCAGACAAAGCTTCCGGAATATTGTCAATAGCCTCAAGTATTGTCTGCTCACCTGAGAAAATATGCTTATAGGCTGCGCGGGCGGCGTGAATATCTTCTCGCGCCAGGCCTGCCCGTTTCATGCCTATCACATTCAAACCGCCTAGATAGGCCCTGTTTCCGAGCGCTACACCATAAGGAATGACATCATTTTCAAGACCGGCCATGCCGCCGACAAAAGCATTGTTCCCGATACGGCAGAACTGGTGCACACCGGCTCCTCCACCCATGATCACATTATCGCCGATCTTGCAGTGGCCAGCGACCATCACAGCGTTTGAAAAGATGATATTGTTGCCCAAAATGCAGTCATGGGCCACATGGGCATTGGCAAGAAATACACAATTGTTTCCAATTATGGTTTTACCCTGATCTCCGGCTGTTCCAGGGTTCATCGTCACCCCCTCCCGGATGGTGCAATTCTCACCAATATCCAGCGTTGTGATTTCCCCATGAAACTTCAGATCCTGCGGCTCATGGCCGAGGGAAGCGAACGGAAACACTCTGGAATTGGCGCCAATTGTGGTGTGCCCTGCGATCACAGCATGGGAAAACAGCTTCACTCCATTGGCCAATTTGACATTCGGACCGACATGGCAAAATGGTCCGACAGTCACGTCTTCGCCCAATTGGGCACCATCTTCAACAACCGCTGATGGATGAACATTGTTACTCATGAATTGTTTTCTTCCGCATCAACCATCATTGCACCGATCTTTGCTTCGGCAACTTTTTTGCCATCAACCATGGCCTGACAATCAAATTTGAAAATCTGTCCGCGTTGCTTGGTTTTTTTCACATGCAACTCCAGACGATCTCCCGGTACAACCGGTTGTCTGAATCTGGTTTCATCAATTGTCATGAAATAGACCAACTTGCGTTGGCCGCCGGAATGAGCTTTCGCACTGATCGCTCCGGCGGTCTGCGCCATGGCCTCAACAATAAGAACGCCCGGCATGATCGGTTCGCCGGGAAAGTGCCCGTTAAAGTGAGGCTCATTGAATGTCACATTTTTAATTCCGACAGCACTCTCGTCACCAACGATCTGCTCAATCCGGTCTATCAGCAAAAACGGATAGCGATGCGGTAAAAGCTTGAACAATTCGGAGATTTCAATCCGGTCAATTCCACCATTTTCAGTCATGGATTATTCGCCCTTCTTTGTCTGGATCAAAGCTTTCAACTTCATATTCATCTTTACCCAGTCCTTGATCGGAATAGCCGGATAACCAATTACCTTGGCTCCAGCCTCAATATCAGTATGCGTGCCGGCACCGCCACCAATTTGTGCACCCTGACCCACTTTTGTGTGTCCACCAACGCCAACCTGGCCTGCAATCACAACATAGTCTTCAAGTGTTGCACTACCGGCAATTCCAGCCAGCCCGACAATCACGCAATGTCGACCAATCACCACGTTATGGCCAATTTGCACCAGATTGTCGATCTTGGTGCCTTCCCCGATGACCGTATCGCGATTCGATCCCCGGTCGATGGTTGAATTGGCACCAACTTCTACTTTGTCCTGAATGATGACTCGGCCAATTTGCGCAACTTTCTGGTGACCACCCGGCCCCATGGCAAATCCGAAACCATCTTGACCAATTCTTACGCCTGTGTGGATGATCACATTATCGCCAATAAAGGCGTTGGCTATCGAAGCGCCGGGACCGATAACCGTGTTTCTGCCAATCTGAACCCCTTGACCAATCACAGCATTTGCAAGGACGACCGATCCTCGGCCGATAGCTACACCTTTGCCAATGACAGCTCCGGCCTCGATCGTAACATTTTCTTCCAATTTAACTTCGGCGCAGATAATTGCCCTGTCGCTAACACCCGTCTCGCCGGTAACGCCCTGGGGTTTTGCAGCAGTCGGATATAACAGCGCAAGAGCTGTGGCATAGGCTTTGTAGGGCTGTTCATTGACCAAGGCCACAGTTCCTGCTGGCACTTTGCCCTTCAGTTTTTCGGAGCAAAATACCGCAATTGCCTTGGTATCGGGCAAAAATTTCGTATAGCGAGGATTGTCTATGAATGAGAGACTGCCAGGCAACGCATCTTCTAGCGGACTGGCTGATGAAATCATGATTGATCCATCAACTTCAGGCGCGATGGTGGAACCGGTTTTCTCAGCAATGTCAGACAAACTGAAAGGGCTTATCTGAAAAAAGGAATGATCACTCATTGAATACTCTTCATAACAAAATGGGGCTTAACCGCCCCATCAAGTTTGCAACAAATTTACATAGTTTAGAAGGTTGAACTTATGCCGAAGCTGAAGTTTCTTTGAACGTCGTAAGATTCACTAATAATTGGCTCCGCATAGTCAAAGCGCAGTGGGCCGAATGGTGAGTTCCAGATGATAGAAGCACCAACTGAAGCGCGTATATTATTGTCGTTCAACTGACCTAATTGAGCAGCAGTAAGAACAGGGTTTGAAGCCATGATTGCAGCAGTACCGCCATTATCGACACCCCATAGCGAGCCGACATCGGCGAAGAATGCACCGCGGATACCCATTGATTCCGGCAGGAATGGCGCCGGGAAGTTCACTTCGGCTGTCGCATTCCAGTAATATTGACCACCCAATGCATCGCCTGTGATTGGATCACGAGGACCAAAGCCGTTATTTTCAAAGCCACGGATTTGTTTGCCGCCCTGGAAGAAATTATCCAGAGTACGGAAGCCATTTGCATCGCCGAAGGTTGAGATCGCACCGCCGCGACCACGGACCATACCGACAATATCGGCTTCTTCAGACAGGGTGGCATAAGCAACTGCTTCAGCTTCTGTTTTCAAATAGGTCGCGTCACCGCCAGCACCAAACATGGTCTGTGTCAGCTCCAAGCCAAATCCGTTACGCGGCGTAATTGTGTTGTCCAGTGTATTGTAA
>JBAUHS010000018.1:0-7651 GCA_049680405.1 Salaquimonas sp.
ATTTTGACGCCATTTATTCTCTCCCTATGCAACATGCATATCAATACCAGACTCAATTTACACCTGTGATAAGGTATAAGTCTATCCAACGAAAGGCGGGTTTTTCGCTTCACACTGGCCTTGGAAAAACGATTGTGAAAAGTCTATTGCCTGGCATCGGACAGTGTCTTGAGGAGCATATCAATCACTTGCTCGGCACGCTTATTGGTGGCTTTGGATCGGTTGGCAGCGATCAATTGAGGTGCCCTGAAAAGGATGGTTGAATCTTCCACCAACTGGATGGCGTTATCCACTTTGCCTGCGGCTACCAAATCCAAAAGAATTGTTTTCAACTGCGAAGTCAGGTGGTTGACATGTTTTTTCACGATTGGCTCATGGTCCTTTGCCATGTCCAAATAAGCGAGAAAGAGCTGCGGGTTTTCATCGAATTTGTCGCGTTTGATTTCAAGAATTCCCAACACATAGGCGCGTAATTTTTCTGCAGGGGTGCTGTTTGAAGAAACAATTTCCGCGCCTTTGGCTTCAACTTTTGAAAACCAGTTTTCGGCAAGGGCTGCTATCAAATCGTGTTTGGTGGGGAAAAAGCGATGGGCATAGGACTGGGACATACCCAAACGACCGGCGACATCGGAAAGGATGATGCGCCGGCCGCCAGACTCTATCAACAGAATTTCGGCCATTTGAAGCATGTCTGATCTGACTTGCTCAATATCGGGTTTTGGTCGTGCCATCTCATATCCAGCGGCGGACCCGCTTTTGGTAGGTTTCATAGGCAACGCCAAATTCTTCCTTAGCGGCCTTTTCCTCAAAGGGGATGTAATACCAGTTTGCCACAGCGATGAAAACCAGCGGTGCAATGAGTGCACACCAAGTATTCACATAAAGTGCTGCCGCAAGCAAAAGAAGCGCAAAGCCAAGATACATGGGATTTCGGGAAATCTGATAAACACCGCTGGTCACAAGATTGCGCGGCTTGGAAAAGGTCATGATCTCAGCGTTGTGTTTTTTGAATTGCAATCTACCAATGATGAGCAGAGCCAAGCCAAATGGCAGTACGATATCCCAAGGGAGACTGCGCTCCTCTCTCATCGTGCCAAAATCCGGATGGTAGATCTGCAAGGCTATGAGTGGCAGGATCAACAGGACAAACAGGACAGGGGGTAAAACTTTTTGAAATGACTGGTGCATGGTAATCTCCATTAATAATAAATTAATATATTTATTATTTATTAATTTTGTCAATCTGTTTTTGGAGACATTTTGGAATTTCTCAATTTGAAAAGGATGGATGATTTTTTAGGCAGCGATTCTGAAATCTTTGATTACCGTAATTGCGAAACAGAATGCCGCTGGCTATGGTGCTCTGGAATTGTCAACCACCCATGCCAATGGCACAATGGTTTGGCAAACCGTCTTTTGGCTGCAATGGCTGGAAACGAATTTGAAATCGGATTGGGCACAGCCGTGCCAGTCAGCAATTTGCGATCTCATAAAGGGTGGAGTTTCAGTTTAGCCTTCCAGTTCCACCAGATATTTTCCAAGATTTTCCGCCCATTCACGATAGCCTTTCTCCGAGGCATGAAATCCGTCTATGGCGAAGTTTTCCGGAATAACCTGCCATTCAGGATCGGGGGCCAGGGCGCCTCGTTCCAGACATAAAATCTTACCGTTCCGGTTGAGAATGCGCGAGCGAATGCCAAGTATTTTGTTGAGCGGTGACGGCAATGCCGGAATGCCTTGCATATCAATAATGCCTGACCAGACAATTTTTGCCGATGGAAATTTTGTGCGCAAGGCGTAAAGAAGGCTGCCGAAATTTTTGCAGAATGTATTGCCGCGATGCCAGTTCTTGGCGTCATTGGTGCCTATGTTGAGGCAAATGAAATCATAGGGCTCTGGTTCCAGATGGGGCAGTACAAAGTCTCTGATCTGGCTCGAAGTGGCGCTGTTGTTTCCTGCAATACGCAGGCGAACCGGCTTGCCAGTAAGCTCCGATACGACGCCAGGCAATTGCCCGCCAAGTGAATCCTCGATGCGGCGAACGCCAACCCCAGCTGCGGAACTATCGCCAATCAGCAGAATACGGATAGGTTCAATCTTTTGTCTGGCACCGTTGGATTTGGCTTCAATCCAGCCAGAATGAGCAGGGGGCTCCAGACGCAAAGAGTTTCTGCGCACGGCTAGGCCCTGCCAGATATAGACCGGTAGCGCCAGCCAGGAAAGAAGGGATTCAGATCGTGTTGCCATGATGAGTGATATAAACAAGCATCAGAAAAATAAAAGCCTGCGCACTGTTAATAAAAAATGCGCAGGCTCAATTTTTTTTGTTATTTTTAAAATTTATCCCGAGCAAGATGCCTGATAAATGCTGTCGATAGTGGATGCCAGCATGGCGTCAAATTCAGCATCGGCTTGCTTGGCTGAAAGGCCTTCAGCAGTTGCGCGGGAGAAGCTGGCAATCATGCCGTTGTTTTGCGCTAGTTTTGTATTGGCCTCTTCCCGCGAATAACCGCCAGACAAGGCGACAACGCGCATAACGCGCGGATCATCAATCAGAGGCTTGTAGAGATTTGACTTGGTGGGCAGTGACAGTTTTAGCATGACCGGGTTGTCAGCCTTTACGCCCTCAAGGTTTTTTCGGATTTCGGTGAGCAGAATTTCTTCAGCTTCTGCCTTGTCAGCAATTTTGATATTCACTTCCGGCTCCAGGATAGGAACAAGGCCATAGGACAATATCTGACGGCCAATTTCAAACTGTTGAGCAATATTGGCGGCAATGCCTTTTTCGTTGGCAGCATTGATAACGGACCGCATTTTGGTCCCAAAAATGTTTTTCGAAACGGCTTTTTCAAGCAGGGCATCGAGCTCAGGCATCGCGTTCAAAAGTTGGCTGCCGTCCTGCTCTTCTGCCAAACCCTTGTCGACTTTTAGAAAAGGTACAACGCTGCGCTTTTGCCAAAGATAGTCTGCTGTTGGCATGCCGTCGATATCGCCGTCCATTGTACGCTCAAACAGGATAGCGCCAATTACTTTTTCGCCGGTAAATGCCGGAGACTTGATGATGCGCGCCCGCATTTGGTGGATGAGCGCAAACATCTGCTCTTCAGTGGACCAGGCGCTTTCATCAATTCCATATTGGCCGAGGGCTTTTGGTGTTGATCCGCCGGATTGATCAAGGGCAGCAATGAACCCGTCTTTAGAAGTCATTTGTTGGGCCATGGAAGCATTCGACATTCATATTCTCCTAAAAATTCCGCATTGCGCAGGCGACTTGAAACGTGTCTCATGCGCTTAACAGAAGTTTATCTAAGTGGAAATCCGGGGGAGGGATGCTTAAACCGTTTGAATTTTTTTCAATCGTTTGAAAGTTGTGATTTCGCTGATTAAGCTTAATGCACAAGATTTATGATGGGTGAATCTGTATGCAGAAAACCTGCTTGTTTCTTTTTTCTGGCAAGTTTTGCTGATAGCTTGCTGCCATGAACAATTCTTTCACCGATCCAGAGTTTATGTCTGATCCCTTTAAAAGCGCTGACCAATTGCGTGATCAAGCTGCCTTGGTTCAGGTCAAGCTGCCAGTCATTGGCAAGGTTTGGGTGACAACCACACAAGCGGCTCTTGGGATTGTGCTCAAAGATACCGAGACATTTTCTTTGAGAAAACACGACGGCAGGGTAACCGGTGTCCAGTGGTGGATGCCAAAGGCGATCACGTTGCTTGCGAATAATATGCTGACCATGGATGATCCCGATCACGCACGGCTTCGCGGATTGGTCGACAAGGCATTTCGCCGAGACTTTATCATGGGGTTGGAGCCGCGAATTCAGACCATTGCGGACAATATGGCAACGCGACTTTTTGACGAACGGGACACTGCAGATCTGGTTCATGGTTTTGCCCGCAAGTTCCCGCTGGCTGTGATTTGCGAGCTGCTGGGCATTCGCGAAAAGGACCAGGCAGTTTTCGCCAATTGGGCGGAAAGTCTGACCGGTATTGACGGTATGATCAGCTTTTTGCGTGCTGTTGGCCCAATTAGAAAGATGCGTTTGTTTGTTTCGAAAGAGATCGAGCGCCAACGGAGTGCGCCTGAGAATGGGCTTATCGGGCAATTGGTTGAGATGCAAAGTGAAGGTGCAGAGATTAGCGATGATGAATTGATCGCGATGGTTTTTCTGTTGCTGATTGCAGGGCATGAGACAACCACCCATGTGATATCTGGCGGCGTTTTGGAGTTGCTGCGAAGCAGGCAACAGAAGGAATGGTTGCTTGGTGACGCTAGCCACATCCCTTTGGCCGTTGAGGAAATTTTGCGGTTTGTGTCAGCAGTTCAATTTGCAAAACCACGTAATGTGCGATCCGATGTAGAGATCGAAGGCGTAAAATTGAAAAAGGGAGACGTTGTCATGGCCATGATTGTTGCCGCCAATGGCGATCCGTCAGTGATCCATAATCCTCATGAATTTGATCTCAGCCGAAAACCCAATCGTCATGTCAGTTTTGGAGCAGGCCCGCATTTCTGCCTTGGACATCAATTGGCGCGGCTGGAAATCGCCTGCGCGTTGAAAGCCTTGTTCAGCAAGCATCCTAACCTTGGTCTCGCAGTTGATGAGAGCAAAGTGAAATGGAAATCCCGCATTGGCATACGTATTGTTGAAGCGCTTCCGGTTAAGTCGAGTTGATTAATCGACCTTACGAACCGCGCCTTTTGCCGCTGAAGTTGTCAGTGCCGCATAGGCCTTGAGAGCCGTTGTGATTTTGCGTTTGCGGGTTTTCACCGGCTTCCAGCCCGCTTCATCCCGAGTCTTGCGACGCTTTGCCAGTGTTGCATCATCTACAGCAAGATTGATCGAGCGGTTTGGAATGTCGATCTCGATCAAATCGCCTTGCTCAACCAATCCAATTGTTCCACCTTCTGCTGCCTCTGGCGAACAATGGCCGATGGATAGGCCCGATGAACCACCTGAGAAGCGCCCGTCTGTGACCAAGGCGCAGGCTTTGCCGAGACCTTTGGATTTCAGATAAGAGGTTGGATACAGCATTTCCTGCATGCCAGGGCCGCCGCGCGGGCCTTCATAACGGATGAGTACGACTTCACCCTCTTTGACTTTGCCAGTCAAAATGCCGGATACAGCATCATCCTGACTTTCAAACACATGGGCCGGGCCAATGAATTTCAAAATGGATTCGTCAACGCCAGCGGTTTTTACGATGCAGCCTTCTTCGGCAAGATTGCCATAAAGGACAGCCAGTCCGCCATCTTGTGAAAATGCATTTTCGCGATTGCGAATGACGCCGCCCACACGATCAGTATCAAGCTCGGTGTAGCGTCTTGCTTGGGAGAAGGCGGTTTGGGTTGGAACGCCGCCGGGGGCTGCGCGGAAAAAGTCGGTGACTTTTTCATCTTTTGTGCGAACCACATCCCATTTTTCCAGAGAATGCGCCATGGTTGGCGAGTGGATCATGTTGACGTCTGTATGGAGAAGTCCGGCGCGGTCCAGTTCGCCAAGAATGGACATGATGCCGCCAGCGCGGTGCACATCTTCCATATGCACATCGGCTTTGGCTGGGGCTACTTTACACAGGCAAGGCACTTTGCGGGACAAGCGGTCGATGTCTTTCATGGTGAAATCAATTTCCGCTTCATGGGCTGCTGCCAGCAGATGCAGAACGGTATTGGTTGAACCGCCCATGGCGATGTCCAGGGTCATGGCGTTTTCGAAAGCGGCAAAGGTCGCGATATTGCGCGGCAGGGCAGTTTCATCATCCTGCTCATAATAGCGTTTGGCCAGTTCAACGATGAGACGGCCAGCTTCGTGAAACAGTTTTTCACGGTCTGCATGGGTTGCCAGCGTAGAGCCATTGCCCGGCAAAGAAAGGCCAAGGGCTTCGGTCAGGCAGTTCATGGAATTGGCGGTGAACATGCCTGAGCATGAGCCACAAGTCGGACAGGCCGAGCGCTCGATGGCGGCGAGGTCTTCATCTGAAACACTATCATCGGCAGCGGCAACCATGGCATCAACCAGATCAAGCGCATGCTCGTTCTCGCCAAGTACAATTTTACCTGCTTCCATAGGCCCGCCGGAAACAAACACACAAGGGATATTGAGACGCATGGCGGCCATCAACATGCCCGGGGTGATTTTATCGCAATTGGAGATGCAAACCATGGCATCCGCGCAATGGCCATTGACCATATATTCCACGGAGTCGGCGATGATCTCGCGTGATGGCAGGGAATACAGCATGCCGTCATGGCCCATGGCGATGCCATCATCCACGGCGATTGTGTTGAACTCTTTGGCAACGCCGCCAGCTGCTTCCACATCCCTTGCCACCATCTGGCCAAGATCTTTCAAATGCACATGGCCGGGCACGAACTGCGTAAATGAGTTCACGATGGCAATGATCGGCTTGCCGAAATCGCTGTCGCCCATACCGGTTGCGCGCCAAAGAGCGCGGGCGCCCGCCATATTGCGGCCATGGGTAGAGGTTCTGGATTTATAAGCTGGCATAAAATTTTCTCCTTGGATGCACTGTAAAAACACAGCTGGAACGGAGATTCAAGATGATTGTGAGAATTGGGTAGTAATGAACGAGCAGAAAAAAATCTGGAATCATATTTGGTGCAAATTCAGGATTTTTCAATAACAGCTAAGAGATTGTGCAGCACGATTTTAAAACGGCTTATTCAACAGTTCTTGAAGACGCCTTAAGGCACATTTTTTTGCCCTCCCATTCTATCAAATGGCACAGCCGAGCGGGTGTGAGCCAGATAATTACAAAAACAAGTAATGTGCCTATCGTCTATTGCCACGCGAAGGCGGGTTTCGTGATGGCGGATTGGCTGGGGATTGTTGAGTGTTTGAGACAGCCGGTCGGCTGGCCACTGAAGGTGGGGGTGGCGCAGGAGTGGCGATTGGCGTCTGATAGTTTTTTACTTCAGGGGTTGGCGAATTCATTGGATTTGGTGACACTGGCGGGAGCGACCTACCATGTCCTTGGGTGTCATTGAACGGTTTGTGAATATTTTTGCCACGGGTGTTTTTTTCAATCTCAAGCTGGGTCAGCATAAGTTGGGCTTCCGCCCGCATTCGAAGTACGACTGTCTGAGCTGTCCAATAACCCAGGGCCGCGCCTAATATCCCACCAATTAGGGCACCAATTAAAGATGTGCCAGAGGAAAAGAAGCCTGCGCTAGCACCCGCGGCGAACCCAATAAGCAGGCCTATGAAGCCCCAAACAATGGTTCGAATCGTAACGAAACGGCTTGCGGCCGCCATGATTTCATCGGCCAGATGTTCCACATATTGCGGGTCATATTGAGCCATTTTCCCCTCCACTCCGTTATTGACCTGAAAACGGTATCACAACGGTCGAGTGTAATCCAATTGCCCATTTGGATTTGGTTTTTACGATATTTGCAGAGGATTACAATTATTACTCGCTGAAATAAGCGTTGCGAGTTCAGGGTCCTGACTCTAGCCCAGCACTTTCACGCCGGGCAATTCCTTGCCTTCCATCCATTCCAGGAAGGCTCCGCCTGCTGTTGAAAGATAGGTCAGGTCGCCTGCAATGCCGGCATGGTTCATGGCAGAAACCGTGTCGCCGCCGCCAGCAACGGAGATTAACTTGCCAGCCTTGGTAAGCTTGG
>JBAUHS010000019.1:0-22174 GCA_049680405.1 Salaquimonas sp.
ACGAAAATCATGATTTTCGGTGAAAGGGATTCTTTTGCCTTCATTCTAACGATGGAGGTCTAACAAATATCATGACAAACAATGGTTGGCGCAAGCCGACACCGGGACTTGTACAAGCTGAAAAGCACGCACAAGCTGGTGAACGGTTATCTATACCCAAATCAAAAGCGATTGTCGCGACCAAAAAGGTTGCGGCCGCGATCGGATTAAAGTCGCAGGATCTATTGCTGCTCGATACCTTCGGTGCTGTCACACAGCCCCAGGACTGGGAGCAGGGCAGGCGGCCTATTGTCTGGGCCTCCAACAATTTCCTGATGGAACAGACCGGTTTTTCACTGGCAACGCTCAGACGGCATGTACGCCGGCTTTGTGAAGCCGGTCTTGTCTGGATGAAAGACAGCCCGAACGGCAAACGTTACGGTTCAAGAGACGAAGATGGGGTTATTGTGGAAGCCTATGGCTTTGACCTGGCGCCGCTGGCAGCACGTAATGCAGAGTTCGAGGCATTGTATGCCCATCTTCAGCAAGAGCGCCAGTTCTGTAAATCCATGCGCAACAAGATCACGGTTACACGGCGTATCATCCGGGCCAAGATCGAGAAAGCACTGGAAAGCCGCCTAAAAGGTCCTTGGAGAGATCTTCAAGGCGAGTTCGCACTCCTGCTGCAAAGGTTGCCTAAACGCTCTACAGCCGCTGAGAGACTGTTGGATATCGCTGACTGGTTCAAGGCCTTCAAGGATCGCGTAGAGGAAGCCTTCGAAGCTGCTTTCGAGTGGCCCGATGAATCGGATATCAATTCACAAAATATGGATGCTGAAGCTAACAACAGCATTGTTTCTCTTAACAAGAATCTGATACCCACAGATATCACTAAAGAGACCCACATACTAACTACAAACCAACCTAATCCAGTATCAAGTAATAGCTTTGAAGAAAAGCAACCGGAAAATCCTGATCCCACCCTACGACCATCGGTTGAAGTTGAGAGACCTGAAGAAATCAATCTTGATATCGAGTGGAGCACGCATACCAATGCTCGTAGTTCGGAGGTAGATATTCCGATGTTGATGGTCAGCTGTCCGCATTTTGCCGAGATGGCGCGCGATCTGGAGGGCGGGTTTATCCGCAGTTGGAATGATCTGCACCGGGCAGCTGGTAAAATTCGAGGGATTGCTGGAATTTCTGAAGATGCCTGGAATGTGGCGCAGAAAGCCCTAAGCCCGGCTGTTGCGGCGGCGGCAATCGCTCTGATCTTCGATAAACACTCAACGGGCGAGGTTAAATCCCCAGGTGGATATCTTCGAGGCATGATCGAGAAGGCAAAGACTGGCGAACTGCATCTTGATCGTAGTTTCTATGGTCGATTGAGTGAAGTGAAGGTGCATTGAGTTTCCAAATGAAGTGTTTCGATGGGGCAACCCAATGGGTTGCATTTACTAACCCAATGGGTTATATGGTGGCCAATGATAACTATTGCTGAAACACCTATTTTCACGCGCCAGAGCGAGAAATTGTTCAACGAGCTGGAAAAACTCGAATTAATTGAGTTTTTGGCGGAGAACCCATTGTCAGGGGATGAAATTCCAGGAACTGGCGGGGTCCGCAAAGTTCGATTTGCTGCTTCTGGTCGAGGCAAACGCGGAGGAGTGCGGATCATTTATTATTATTTGGATGATACCATACCGCTCTATGCGCTTCTGGCTTATGCCAAGAATGCTAAGACAGATATGTCTGCGGATGAGAAGAAATCGGTTTCGGCATTAACATCCGCTTTGAAAGCGGCACGAAAGGAAACGAAATGAGTAATTTTGGTGAAGATCTGATCCAGTCCCTTGGTGAAGCCGTTGCCCATGCAAAAGGGGAGGGGACTGCAATTGTTCATGAATCTCTTTCGCCCAGAGAAGTTCGTGAACATGCAAAACTTACACAGGCTCAAATGGCACCCCTTTTGGGAATGAGCCTTTCCGGTTATCGTAAGTGGGAACATGGTCAACGGCGGATCAGTGGTCCGGCAGCAGCACTTTTGCGGATTATTGAAAAAGAGCCTGAAACAATCAAGCGGGTTCTACTGGCTGGATAAACTAGTTTGGCAATCAAAGTCCCGCTGCCTTGGTGAGATTCACCCGGAACCTGTCTCTTCGCCTTTGATAACGTCGCGTCATCTCCGCAGACACGTGGCCTAGCTGTTTCTGGATATACCGTTCATCAACTTCGGCAGAAGAAGCCAGACCGGCACGTAGCGAATGGCCGGAGAAGAGTTTTTCCCGTTCGGCATCGGGCAGATCAGGACGCAATCCGACTTCCAGGGCCGTCTTTTTGATTAATCGTGCCACATGCTTGTCAGACAAACGATCGGCAGTAACTTTTGCATTATCCCGCGTAACCGGCCGGAAGATAGGTCCCTTGGCAATCTTTGCAAAATGCAACCACTGCTCCAGCGCATGAACAGGGCAAGTCTGATCGGAGGAGCCACGGCCGATCTCAACTTCGCGCCAGCCGGTCTTGCCCTTGATGAACAGAATTACCCCATTTTCAGCAATTTCGATAAAGCCGCCGCTATCATCGTCAGGACCCTGACTGTCGTCCTTGCCTATATCAAGGCCGACGATTTCCGAACGTCTGAGCCCTCCGGCATAACCAATCAACAAAATCGCTCGGTCCCGCAGATCTCTAAGACCGAAGGAGAGGATCGAAATCATCTCCAAAATATCTTCGGCCATCAAAGCCTCTTTTTGCGCGGGCGGCTTGGCATGCTTACGCCTGATACCAGCCAGAACTGTTGATATGTGACGATCCCTTCGATCCAATGTGAAGCCGCGTTGCTGATAATGCCAGGCGAGACCAGACAGCCTGCGCTCAATCGTCGAAACCGACAGGTTTTCGCCTGTACTGGAAGGTGTCCCAAAATTTGCAGTGGACCGTCGCGGTGTTTCCTGTGGCGAGGCGCACTCGGTAATATATAATCCGATCAGGGCAGGGGAGGGTGGCAGTAACTCCGCCCCGCGTCGTCTGCACCAGCTAGCAAAATGCGCCCAGTCCGAGGCATAGGCAAGATTGGTGTTCTCGGCCGTGGCTTGGGCGGCATAGTCGCGGGCTTTGTCGGCGAGACGTTCGAGAGAGCTTGAACCGGCCACAGAGTCCGGAACACTGATGGCGTTTTCGGAAAGGGTGACAGAATGCGTCCTCTCGTCGTCCTCACTTGGGTTTGAGAGGGCAGGGGCTTCTGAGAGCGATTTCTCGTGGTTTTGCTTGGGTTCTGATACCATATCAGGAGGGTATTCTTTTACGTCCGATAATGCAAACTTATTGGACGTAGAAAGAGTGTGTAAGGTGGGGCGGTTATCTATCTAATTTATTGATTAAAGCGCCGTTATGCGCTACACTGGTTTGCATGAATCAGCCGCTCAAACACGATCTAGCTACCATACCCAAGCCCATACTACCGGCATGGATTTTGAATAATTCTGCCTGCGAAACAGTAGAAGATGCAGCGTTCACAAGTGGCTCAACGCTCGCTCTGCTGCATGTAGCCCTCAGCGATCCTATTATCAATGTCCCTACTGAACTGTTACGAAACCGACTGGCGCTGCGTGCAGCAGCCCATTGCCTAAAATTTGAGGGCAGGGGGCAAAGCGAAGCCGACATTCGCGACGCCTATCTGCTGGCCGCCCCCGGCGATGATGGACTTATCCATCGTGGCCCTGCAGGCGATATGCTCGCGTTGTGGAGAACTGGTACAGCCATTTCCTTTCGAAATGCAGGATGGCGTGAACGTATGTGTGCTTTGTTGCCGGAAGACATGCAGGAGCATTTTCCAAACTGGATGGAACAAGCCGAAGATTTTGAAGGCACGCCAATCGCCAAGGCCGCTTTGCAGCTTGGCAATATGGTACAACTGTTTCCGAGACAAGAAGTATTCGCGTTGCTCTGTGCAGACGCTATCTTAGCGCGCTCGCTTGGATGGGAGGGACCACTTCCGTTGCTCGGTATTCACTTCAAAGGCAAAACATTGCGCGAAGCATCGCACGGCGAGGATATTCTTGCTGCCTGTCATGAAGCTGTGGCTAGCGCTGCGCAAGACGCCGTGCGGCTAGCACACGATTTTGCGCGTCGTGCCGCGCAGCTGCGCGCGGTAGAACCAAAGCTGCGCACGAAAGGGTCACAAGACGCCGTGCGCCTGTTCCTTTCTGAAGATGCCATCCTCCCCTCGACTATGCTGTCGCCTACGATACGTGGCTCAAGCACAAGCATGACGGCGCGATCGGCAAGACGATTCTGCGAACGCTTGATCGAGCTTGGCGTTGCCCGTGAGCTTTCAGGTCGCGCCACGTTCCGACTCTACGGAGTGGCATGATGACAGCAGCGCGCAAACTGGATCACGACACTGAGATGCTTGATCGCGAGCTCGACGATCTGCCTGATGAGCTTCGCTGGCGCGAATGGATGAACCGCATTGAGGCGGTGATCTTCGCCAGTTCGAAACCGATTGAGCGGGAGGTATTGTTGCTGGTCGTGGGGAAGGGCGCCAGCATCGATTTGTTGATCGAAGACATCCAAGCCGATCTAAAGGGCAAACCCTATGAGATTGTCTCTCTAGCCGGTGGTTGGATGTTCCGAACGCGGCCGCAATATGCGACCGCCATCCGAACCGCCACGGATATCAATGACCAACAGCACAGTTTCTCAGAAGAAGAAATGGCCGTGCTCTGCGCTGTCGCTTACCACCAACCGATTGACCGAGCCGGTCTTGCCGACATCTTTGGCAACGAGATCAATCGCGATCTGCTTAGCCGACTGCGCTACAAGGGTTTGATTGGCAACGGACCCAAAAGCCCGCGGCCTGGAGCGCCACACACATTCGTAACGACGCTGGAGTTTCTGGCGACGTTCGATCTGCAGAGCCTGCGGGATCTTCCTGACTTGGGGCAGCTCGAAAACGACAGGAATGGTCGTGATGATGAGGTAGCGTCAATCGTGTGATCCAAGTTGAAGACCTTAGACTGCCTAGTGAATTTGGGAGAGCTACATATGAACGAGCAGGAAATGAAAATTGCCAATTTACTCTTCAATGAAATGGCGTTCGAGGGTGCGATGAAACATTTTGGGGAGGTGCCGCCTGATTTGGATATGGGCCTGTTTGAGCAGATCAGGCGTTTGGGAATCCCGCTAAAATACAACGGGCACATAGAAGCCTATGATGAGGCTATCATTGAGTTTGATGAAAACCGAAGTGTTTTTGAGAACTGCTACCGTTGTCTGCGAACAATTCGAAACAATATTATTCATGCCAACAAGGCCTACCGACCCGATCCACCCGATCGACTGGAGGAACTTCTAAACTGGTCTGGCGATTTCATAGATCAGGTATATCAGTCCAATTCTGATTTCTCTGAACGTGCACTTGAGATCAAGAAGGCGCTTAGTATCGAAAACTTTTGAGTGATGCCTTTGACGACCTTAGTTTAGCATCTTCCACTTCGACCCACCCCGCTAAGGACGACCTGCTCAAATTTCGTGAATGTGTACGTCGTCACCGCATACATCTTTCGCAATTTCGACAACGTGCCGGTGATGCGTCAAATATACAGCTTGCCCCGTTAGGCCAATCCGACGCATCAGCCCGCAGGCAGCGCGCGTACGATCTTCATCAAACGTCTCAAATACGTCGTCGCAGAAAAAGGGGAGAACAGTACCATTCGCTGCCATCTGCTCGTAGGCCGCAGCCCGAAGAGCGAGGTAGAGTTGAAAGCGTGTCCCTTTCGACAGAGCATGAGCTTGTTTGGCTGCACCATCGGAGGATTGGATCGCAACAAGGGTTTCGTTTGCTCCTTCGATCTGCGTGGTAAGGCCACGATACGCCCCAGTCGTGAGCTCCGCGAAGGCGGCCTCGGCCGCCTCCATCATCCCGCTACGATGTTTGTCGCGGTAACGGCGAATAGCTTGATCAGCCATCAAGTGCCCAATTCTCAATTCGAGAAATTCGCGGATCACGCTTTCCATCTCGAGTTCGATTGTTTGCCGACGAGCAACGAGCATGGCGATATCTGCATCGCCAGTAATCGCATCAAGATCGGACTTCGTGCGAGTTCTATTCTCGATTGCCCTTGTCAAGTTTTCCTCGAGACCGGAGAGGTCCCGTTCGACCTCATGCGCCAAAGCCTTAACCTCAGATAGAGATTCTCGCTCAAGTATTTCTTCGGCGTCGGATTTGGACTGAACATCGAGGACTGAACAGAGTTCGCTCGACAAACTGGCAATCTCATCACGCAATTCGATCGCGCGTCTTCCTCGCAGAACGGATTTGCGAAGCTCTTCCACTGTGCCGGTTGGAATGGCGGCATCGAACATTGCCGCCGAGAGCCCCACCTGCGCATCGACGTCGTCTAGATCACCTTGGGCACACTGACGACTGTCTTCAGCGACTTCGATCTCGCTTGACAGTTCTGCCCGCATACTGTCGGATTTGATGGCGGCTTCAGATTTCGATACCAGGGCATCATAAGCTTCGGTCGTTGGCATGTCAGCTAGCTTGGGATCATTTGCGATCACCGACAGCAGTGCCTCGTTCAACGCCTTCTGATCGGTTTCCATACCGTTGATTTGGCGCAGTAAGCCAAACAGTTTTTCATTGAGTTCACGAATTCCGCGAAAAACTTCAAACGCTTGAGGAAACGGAATCACTTTGCCAGCATCGTCAAACGCGTCTTCCAGTGCCTTGGCCCATGCCGTTTTCGCCTCATCTCGCGTTCCTGCGACGTCCCGCTTCTTTTTTGCCCTTTTTGAATGCTCCGTCCCGGTATCATCTACGGACTTTTGCGCAGCCCGCCGCTCGATCTTCGTCTTTTCACGCTCTGCCGCGATCTTGCTTGCCATGGAGACCAAAGCGTCAAGTGTTGCTTCGGGAGCATTTAGTGCCTTGGCAAGTTCTTTTCTCAACAATTCTGCCTCCTCAAGAATCGGTGCGACTGCGACTTGTTCATTCTCTGTGGCAATTGCCTGTTCGCGTGCTGCCTCTACTTTACGCACCCAATCGGTGAAGCTGGTTGGCGATAGATCACGTTTCAATCCAGCGGCAGATAGATGTCCCAGCAATTCGGATTGAAGAGCGTCTAAGCGACTGGTTGCCTTCTCAATCGCGATCTTCTTCGCCTGAGATTTGCTGTTTGCTTCGGCCAGCGCGACCCTGAGTTGTCTGACCTCAGCTAGTTCCTTTGCTTGGCTGTGACGAGCGATGCCCTTTGCGTCGTCCACGCGCATGGCGGTCTCGAACAAGTCCGCCGAGGGTTTGGACAGGTCGCCGAGATGCTCATTCCAGAGGCTATCGCGCTTGCTGCGCAATGCAATTGCCTCGTCATCTGTGATAAATGCGCCCGAGTCTTCCAAGGCATCTATACGAGAAACAAGCTGTTCGGCTGCTTCTTCCGCGCCGGCCAATTCATCTTCAGCGCGGCTGACCGCTCCCTTCGCGGACTCAATGTCTCGCGCCAAAGTTGATACGTCTACGGAGCTCAGTGGCAACTCAGGCACGGATTCAATTCTTTTCCCGTCGAGAGAAAGTGGCGAAAGAGCCGCGCGCGCAGACTGTTGCACCAGCCTCAGAGCTTCTGTCGCCTTGGTAGCTTCTGTGACGATTTGTGACGCATTTCGAAGATCTAGAATCTTCTGTATATCGGGAACATCTCCAGCCTCTTCGGGCAGACCGGAAAGTGTCTTTCCAGCCGCCTCAAAGTTTTCAAGGGCGTTTTCTTCCTCTTCCTCGGCCGTTCGAAGCTTTGCCTCAGCATCGGAAACAGACTGAAATTTCAGCTCGAGTTCCCGCAGATAAGTTAGATCAAAGACAAATTGATCAGGCACATCAACGGACTTCAACCCTATATCGACGAGGCTTCGTTTCATGTCGTCGATAACCTCATCTCGTTGGATTCGCCTCCTCGGAAGATCGGTCGCGGCGGTTCCGCACCGATCTCTAAGCTCACGCAAGTCACCGAGTTTTTTCTGAATTTGAACCATCTCTGGTTGCGACACGATTGCGTCGCGCTCTTCTGTCTTTTCGTCGATCAAGTCACTGAGACGTTTCTTCTCAGCTTCGAGCAGGACACGACGTTTCGAAAGTTCGACAAGTTCTTCTGGATCTATGTCCAAATCAATCGGGAAATGCTGCAGCGGATCCAACTCATGCGCCAATTCCGCAATCTTAGTCGACACTGGAAAAGCTTTGGCAATTGCCTCCAGACTAGCTTGCGAGTTTAACTTGTCTCGGCGTTCTTCCCGCACCTTTTTTTCTAAGGATTCAGCGTCTTCCAAGGTCTGCTTTCGTTGGCGGTAGTCAGAAACACTGATATCCGTTTCCCTGATTTGCGCGGTGACATCGTCGAATTCGCGCTTTAGTTGGGCAAAGACGGACTTACTGCCACCTTTTTTGTAGAGTTCGCCGCAGCGTTTATCGACCGTGTCCAGAACTTCGGACAAATCGCTTACACCTGCAGCGGCTGAAAACAGCAACCGCCCGATATCGCCTTTGCTGTTTGCAATCTCGTCACCGCCATCCTCTATCGTTGCGTCGTCGAGACAAAGCAGCTTGCGGTAGTCATCAATAGCTAGGCCCGAAAGCACGCCTTGAAGTGCAGTTTCCGACACCGTTGTGCCAGATTGATCGACCAGGCTGTTGTTACGACCGGGCAGGCGAGTAAATTCTCGGATACCGTCATTCAGCATAAGTGCAGCGGATACCTTGAGGTTTGGCCGCTTGTGCTTGAAGTCATATGGTTCAATGTGGCGGAAGCCGTAAAGTAAGCGGAGATAGCCCTCCATGACGGTCGTTTTGCCCGCTTCGTTGGATCCATAAACCAAGTGAAAGTCGGAACCTCCGTCAGGACGGTCACCAAAATCCAGCCACTTGTCTGTGAAATGGCCGAAAAATTCGAGCCCGAGACGTTGGAGCCGCATCATTTCGATGCTCCCTTCATTAGGGCCAACATCGAGATCGCTGCCTGATCAGTGATGTCCTCAAGCAGTTTTGCCGAAGCGGCTTCATCTGGAGTGAGGGCTTGCCTGCGGTCAGGAGGCAACAGTGAAACGAGGTGATCCAGCTCTTGTTTCGCAGATCTTTGGAAGCCTTCCTCACCGCGCAATTCGCTCATGATGCTATTTAGTTCAGATACAGCGTTTGCGGCCCCCGGGTCCTCCGAGTTCACGACAACATCCAATTCGACTTTCTCGACCCAAAGACAACCCGTCTCCTCAGCAAGGTCCCGTATCGTTTCCTCCCACACATCAGCGTCTCGCCGGATCTGCCAAGCTCGCTCGGTCTGTCCGACTAAGCTGAGCCTAAGAATTGCTGCATCAGAGTTGGTTGCCGCGGATTCGGCTCGAAGATGTGCGTGAATACAGCTCCGAAGTTCTTCATCATCTGCAACGTCCGATACGTCGCAACGGCTCACCCGAAACTCCACAGGCGCCAACAGCACTTCTTCGATTCCTATGCTGGACCCGTCGATTTTCAGAAGCGTCGCAGATTTAGGCCCTGCCTCACCGATATCGCGCCCTTGCGGGATACCTGGCATGACAATCCATGGTGAGGAAGAATGTACTTCGCGCTTATGCACGTGCCCTAAAGCCCAATAGTCAAAGCCATGGTCGATCAGTTCTGAAACTGTGCATGGCGCATAGGGATCATGGCCGGAAGCTCCGGACAACGATGTGTGCATCATTCCGATATTCACTGCGCCAGTGACCGGCGGATCATATTTTGGCAGTAGGCTTTCAAGCGCATGCTTGTCGCGAAAACTAACACCGTGGATCCAGACATCTTCCTCTGCGAGTTGGACTTTCCCGCCGCGACCATCGAAGACATGCACATTGGCAGGCAACTCGAAAGCTCCAGTCACAGGGTTTTCAGCATCATGATTGCCTTTGACATAGAAAACGGAAATCCCGGCCTCACGCAGTAGCTCCAGCGCGGAGATCAGGAAAGCTGCGGTCTTTGCGCTACGCTCTTTTCCGTCGAACAGATCGCCGGCGATGAGTAACGCACTGACACTCTCGTCAATGCAGTATTGCACCAACCGGTTAAGCGTAGTTCGGGTTGCGATCTGAACCTGTTCGCGGAGCCGTTTATCTTTCAGCGCAAGACTCTTTAGTGGAGAATCCAAATGTAGGTCAGCGGTATGAAGTATTTTTATCAAGACGAATGCACCCCTTTAATGCCGCCAACTTTATTTGAATTTACGTTGTAAAAATAGATCAACATCTATCGATACATTTATTTTTCTTTCTGATTTTAACGTACTAATTACTTCGAAGTGGTTGCCCTAGGCCTTCCGCCCCTGCACCAGTGGACTTGACCTCTCTTAACCCAAAAATGGCAGCCGCAGGCATTTTGTTGATGCACAGACGGATGAAGCGTGGGGCGCTGCCAAAAGTCTGTGGCAACTTTCCATCGCGGTCTTCGGTTAGGATTTAGGGAAAGAGAGATCATTTCCCCACAACCTCCAGGGCAAGACATACAGGCCCATTTTTTAATGTCTCCATTTTCGACCAGAACTAACTTGTCTGGATTATTGGGTGTGGAATCCGGGAGAGCGGCTTGTCGTTCCACCAAGAAGTCAAAGCGCAGCCATCCAAAGCGGCGAAATTTTATCGCGAGGAATTTCTTCATCTCATGTCACCTTGTCGAGAAAGGGTGTGACATCACCGCGGCCAAGTGTCGTTGGTGCTACGCAGCAAGGACAGTCCGGTTGTGACGGTATTCCGGGAAAACGCTCATCGCGGGCATGAAACCGCCGGATGCGGGTGGGCAGCATCCCAGACGATCCTGCAAAGCCGGTGACCCCAGTCAGCCATTCGTTTACCGCCATGCTTGCCGCTTCGCTGGTAAATGTCACAACAGCGGGGGATGGATCGCCTTCGCCCAACACATATGCTTCGTTTTTGAGCTGCTCGAAGGCATCGGGATCGATGCGACGCAAGACTTCTTCACTCGCGCGTCGCGGGTCAATGAACCCACCACAGAGCAAACATGAATGTCCCGGGACCAATGTGGAGACCCGCGCAAACAGGTCAAAAGATTGATCGGTCCGTCGCTGCATCGCTAGTCCGACATCAATGACGGGAATTCCGTAGAAACGGGCAAACCGATTCAGGAACAATCGCCCTGCGTGATCATCCGTGCAACAGAAGATAACGTCGCAAGATTTCAGAGCATCCCATGTTGATGGTTCACCCGCCCACGCGTTTATCGTGACGAGTGACATACCAAGACCCGCTTCATCCACTGTTCGCGCATGAATGTCGGCCTTAAATGCCTTTTTGACTACATCTTCTTGTCTGGCCCCGTGAAGCCGATTGAGGTTTGTCTCCTCAACACGGTCTTTCTCGAACATGACCGCTTCTCGAATACCCAAACGCATCAAAAGTGGGAGGACGGCGCTACCCGTTGCTCCCCCACCGGCAATGCCGCAGCGAAACTTCGTTAGCAATTGGGTTGTGTGCTCGCCGAAAAGACGGGCTTGACGTTCCAAAAATGGAAGACTGTTGTCATCATCGCACGTCAGATTCAAATGTGGTCCCGTGTGGAGCACCCGCCTAATATCAGTAGGATTGTCTTTTGACATCCAAATACGGGCTGCGATTTCACCATCACCGGCAATCACGATGCTGATAAGACCCGCAGCACCCTTTATTAGTGCGGTGCGTGCAAGCTCGGCCTCATTCTGATCGTCTTGCTTCGAAAAGGCTGCCCGGCCTTTTGGGTGAGTGTGTACAATCGCCGGGTGGAGGTTTTTGCTCAGCGCGTCACCAAGCAGCCGCATAAAGCCGTCGGTCTGCCAGGTCACATGCCGGCTTGATGAAGAGACCAAGTCATCAGAGTCGAGTTCCAAAAAGGCATGTGAAACCAGACGAGTTCGGCGGATCTTGGTCCATGGATCCGCTTCAATATCAGCACACCCAAAAAGCATATATGCGGACCGCTCGGCACCGGCACCCTGCATTAGAAGAGACCGGATACCATCTTCGTGCGGATCGAGAAGAATAACATCAAGGGCGCCGTTCATGTCCGTGCCTCCGCCAGAGCCGTCTGGACACGCGCCACCATGGTGCGCAGACCGTCGATCCCTGGGCGCCAAGCGTTATTGTGACGAGACCAGCGCTGCCAAATCTGACCCGCAAAGTTATGTTGTACCGTGCAGGCTTTTGGTACTTGATTAGTGCCCTTCAAAACCAGCCGCGGAGAGGCGAAGAACATGTCTGGAGGACAATCCGGATACCCAGCTGGCAGAAGCACAAGGATGTCTGCGAACTCGCAGTCGAATTTGTCAGATGGCAGCGTTAACGCCTTGAGAATGATGCCGGTCTGACCACCTTCCTGAACAACCTCAAACGCGTAGCCATGATCTGAAAGAAAGGCTTGATCGAACGATGGAAGGGCATCGCCCTCCGTCGTCTGATCAATCAGCGATACGAAACGTTCGACGCCCTTGTCGTCGAGATTGATGACATCAGTGTCCGAAACCTTCTCGTCATGCTGACCAGGGATTACTTGCCAAAGATTGTAGTTCGCGGGCAGTTCGGCAAGCTTGCGGAGCACGAAGCCACTGATACAAGCATGCGGCCATTCGAGATCCTTATCATCGATCTTGAATTTGAAGCTGCGATCGGTGCGCGCAACGATCACTTTCTCAGCGCCGCGACCACGGAGATCGAACTTTTCATCGAGCCGCAGGTCTTCAAAGTCGCCATTCGGCAGAATGGCTATGGCAACATGTTCATCAACAGGATGGCTCCCATTAGCTTCAATGATTTCACGCCCAAGAACCTTCGGGTCGTCAAAAACATGGGGTTTGTAGTTCAGATTTTCATCTGCGATGAGAACGCGGAAGCGATCTTCTTTTTCGTTAGTTTTCATTTGTCTTAGACCTTGTTTTGTTATGAAACACGGGCCTCATGCTCGTGTTTTCACAAGGTCAATCGCTGCCTAGGCAGGAAACCGGTAAGTCAGTTCAAAGTTTTTTTCGAAAGATCGCCTGATGGCGCGTCAGTGCATATGAAAAAGTAAGGGCAGCGTGGGCAGGTTCGATCAGACTGCTTGGGACTAGCCGGAAATGCACCTGATCTTATAGCTGAAGCAGCGTTCTCAATCCGTTTTCTGCGATTGTTGAGTTTTGTTGTTCCCATATCCACTGATGGACGCTCCTCATCAGTCAAAAACACGAACTCGATTTCGCCCAAAGATCCCACGGCGAGCTGATAGGCAGCAGCATCCAATGTATCAGTCGATGTGGTAGTTTTTCGACCCGTTCTTATGCGTCGAAAAACGAGCTTTCCATCAGATCTAACAGTTCGTTCATCAGGTCGCACAATGATCTGCGCACCGGCAATATTCAATGTGAGGTTTGAGATTGGCCGTGGTGTCTCAGTGCGGCGCAGATCAAAAAGATATGTCAGCAGTTGGCGACCAACACGTTCATAGTCATTTGCATAGCCATGATCGACCGGTCCTCTTGCATCCCAATGACGCTTGTAGAGTGCATCTAGCTCCACTGCGGTTAGCATCGGGTTGTCGGGATCCACGAGTTCATCAATCGTGTTCTGAACAGCCGTGTGCATTTTCATGAAGGCGGACTCCGTTCGCCTACCGCCCAATTTTAAGACATGGGCATAGAGAAAACGTCGTGGACACTTTTCATAGAGCGCCAGTTGAGAGGGAGTGATCGGTAATGGCGTGTCGAACGAGACGCCAACGGTCTTCTGATGATCGCTGAGCGAACTAGATTTTGTTATCGGAGTCGGAAACGCGAGTTTTTCGTCGATACGTTCAATGAATTTTGATCGTTTCTGTGGTTTTCCATCAGACTGTTTGGATGGGGCATACATAATAAGCTCGTTCTCGGCCCGGGACAGCGCCACAAAAAATAAGCATTCTTGTTCTTCGTCATGGCCAGCACGAACGGCATCCTTTCCTGAATGAATTGCACCTTCGATCATTCCATCGGGTGGTGCAGGCGTGTTTTGCCGCGCTGCTGATGGCATTGAACGATCTGTCAAACTTGGAAGATGCAGCGTTTTGAATTCAAGGCCCTTGCTTCCGTGAATTGTCATCAAACGAACAGCATCCAGAGATTGGGCTGCAATTGGCAAGTTCCGCAGATCTCTTTCATCGGACAAAATCACCAATCTGCGAATGTGATCAAGAAGAAGCGTTACCGGATATCCATCTCCGTATGGGCGAACCGAGCGTAAAAAATTTTGGAACTGCCATAACGCTATTGCTGGCAATGGAGCCCCAACAGCAACCTGATTGAAGAACCCGCGTATCAGATTTGAATTATCCAGATATATCGTCGCAAACGCACGCCAGGACGTAGATGTTGCGGTGAGCCCTTCCAATGCATTGATGATAGACAACAGACTTTGATGTCCGTCAGGAGTTAGATCAGTAGCTCTGGAAAGGGACGCCTTCCAGTCAAGCGGGTCAGGTTTAGTGGCAGTGGCCAGATGATGCGCGCTTTTTGATACATCATCGATAGACAACTCAAAGTCCGGCACGGTTGCCACGCAACCGATACCCATGGCGCGTGGATCGGTCAGCAGAGATAAGAATGCAAGCGCCTGTTTAATTTCGGGGCGATCAAAGAGTGGTCCCAAATACAAAACTGGAATACCGCGTTTTTCCAATCCCTTTGCAACAGCGGCGAGGCGATCATTGGCTTTGCACAATACAGCTTGTTCTTTGAATGGGACCCCCCCATCAGACGCAGCGCGTATTCGAGCAGCAATCTCTGCGACCTCGTCATCTTTGCTTTCGACAGAAACAAACGCAGGTCTAACGGTCGACGACCCCCTGTGGGCGATGGCTTCAACGTTGGTTTCTGCAGAAAGCATGTTGGCTTTTGCGAATCCAACAAACCCGTCACATATCTCTTGATAAGAACGATAGTTTGTCTTCAAACTTTTTACCGTGCCACCTAAGAAGTCTTCACTCTTAAACCGTTCCAAGTTGAACGAAGACGCTCCACGGAACCGATAGATCGACTGCTTTGCATCACCAACGACCCACAACCCCTTGCCATTGGGTTTTAGTGCACGAAGCAATCGGACACTGGCTCTATTCACATCCTGATATTCATCGACCAAGATATGGTCATAGGAATTTTGCAGTTTGGTGCAGACCTCGGCGTCGTTTTCCAGAAGCGTTACGGGTAATGCAACCAGATCGCCAAAATCCACGAAACCTCCAGCCTTCTTGAGAGTTTCGTATGTCTCATAGACTAGAGCAATTTCTTGGCAACGTTCGGCAGCTTCCACGTCTGCGCTCGATCGCATAGCCTCGGTAAGCTCTTTGTATCGGCATGCATCGACGACTTCATCTTTTGCACGAGAGATTGCCGAAAGAATGTCTTTGAGCTTTTCGGTGGGGTCCCACAGGTCCTTGAAGTGAACCAATGACAATCGGACGAACTCATTTTCGAGCAAAGCGATAGCATCGGTTGTATCGAGTGGCGTTGGATCGCTGGGCAGGTCTAAACGGTCGTGAAACCGCCGAACTAGGTCCAGCCCGAAGGAATGGAAAGTTCCTATCCAGATTGCTCCGGCTGCCTCCGGCCATAAGGACAACGTTCTTTCTGAGAGTTCTCCTGCGGCTTTATTTGAAAAAGTAAGAACCAGGATAGAGGCTGGATCTACGCCTTTGTTTCTGAGATGTTCAAGCCGCCCAACGAGCGTTTGCGTTTTTCCTGTGCCTGGACCAGCTCTCAGTAATAAAGCGCCATCATCGTAGATCGCGGCTTCCTCTTGCTCGGGGTTTAGCGGCTTTGGTAATGATGGCTTTGGTGAAGTCAGCTCGACCTCGGGAAGCAGGAGCGCATCGAAAAGTTGAACGGCGACCATATCATAAGGTGCGCCGAGCCGCTCTGCTATCTGTTTTGCCGAGAGGCCCTCTTCAATATACCACTTTTGCGCCAGCGGTCTTGGAAAGAGCAGTTCGCGGGCGAACAGGTCCATCAACACTTCCTGACGACCCTTGTGACTGTAATCAACTAGGCGTTCCGCGCCCGTAGCTGAAGGATCCGCCGATCGTGCTGGATCCACCTCGATTGTTGGTGTGGCATCGTCGGAGCTGCCGAATTCGTCATGGCCGATTTCATGGGCGATCAAAAACGCATTAAGGAAATCGCTTCCGGTCTCTTCGTAGCGGATAGCATGTGCATCAGCATCGAAAAGAGCCCGTCCGCCCTCTAGTTGAGCATGACCCTTCGAATATGCGCGAACCTCAATGTCACGCCTCTTCGCTTCCAGCAGGACGAAGTCGACGGGGTTAGCTGGATTAGCACCCTTATCGACCAGATTCGAATGCAGTTTGGTGGCTCTTTGCCTGGCGAGCTCAATCTGATCCATCTGACACTGACAATCTATTTAATGCTTCCAATTCCTTTTCGTCCAAAGCTAAGCCTTCGACGAATTCATCATATTCAACTGGAGCAGAGCTTTGCGGTTTCTCATCTGCCTTGTGTGCCATTCGTTGTGTTGAGCCTGAGGTGTCTTGAAGATAGTTCATTAGTTGGTGAATATTGACACTGGCTGATCGCGCTAAGTTTGTAAGTAGTGCGCCCGGAACTGAACCAAGGCGGAATTTTCTATCTCTAAATCCTGCGATGTAATCTCGGGGCAAACCTAATTTCTTGGCCAAATCCCGTAAATTGCTGCCTGACAGAGCATTCGCGACGAACACAACATCCTGTTGTGACGACACCTCTGCCGATTTCGTCTCTAGCTCTATTCCATCTGCGGCAGCTGTTAGGTCTACCAAGAGCAACTCGTGGTACAAATCCGTTAATTCAACGGCGAGCGACGGATATTTTCCAATGTAGGTTCTTAAAGTTTCAGCAGCGATTGGGTCTTCCATGGCGAAGTCGTCCAGTATTGCATCGTGGTTCAACTCAGTTGACATCTTTCACCTCCGTTCCCAAAATTTGCTGTAACTTGCCTACTGCGCGATCACGTCGATTTCGGACGGTCTGCGGTTTGCATTGAAGGATCGTCGAAATCGTTTGGACTTCAGGGTCATTACTTTGGCTCGGAATTCCTGCAAAGATCATATTGATCACCCGCCTTTCATCATCTGGAAGAGTGTCAATCGCTCGCTGCAGCTGAAACCGGTAAGTGATTTCATCCTCATGGCTGTTTTTGTTGGGATTTAGTTTAGCAAGAGCTCCCTCAACATCAGCAGGAATATCTCCATCTTCGTCGTATTGGAGTGGTTCGGTAGGCTTGTCCCGCTGGTACATTACTCGCATTGCATCATGTTTGCGACGTGCGACAGCCTTGTCGAATGCGTACTCGAAGATATCGAGTTTCTCTTCATATTCCTGCCGATCTCGCATTACGCGAACAGCGAAATCATCGAGCACGAAATCCTGAACATCCTGCAAGTGTCCAATAGTCCCTTCTTTTTCGCCTAAGCGCACTTTGGAATGTGGGCACACTCTTCTTATGCGCTTTTCGAGAAGCTGATACAGGCTCCCGAATTGAGCGTCGTTGTTGTGTGTTTTCGTTTGTCTGAGCAAATAGACGAGCACTTCAGACGGAATGTAGTCTGAGTGAGTTCTATTGCTAATCGCAGCGCGGTCACACAGTTCCTCAATGGTCAATTCGAGGCACATGTGAATGAGCACTTCTGTTTCTGCTCTCCGAGTATAGAGCACTCCTCCAACAGTCTTCTTTCTAAGGGGGGGTAGGTTGCTCATTTTTAACGATCTAAATTTAGACTCATGTACAAGCACTTCATTGAAGTATGGTTTTGACTATTTTTGAATACTGGCAGATTCGTCTTCATCTTACTATATCGAAATGTTCCCTAACTAGATGTAGTGCTTCCTGTCTGCAGGGTCGTGCAGGTTTAGTGGAATGCCTAGCCAACACCACTGCTCCATAAATCACTTGAAACATGTCAGAAAATCATTTATATATCTGACACTAGGAGCATGATATGAACACGACCGCTAAATCCATCAAGGCGTTTGCCGCCAATTTGCCTGAAGGTGCGACGATTTCTGCGAAGGAATTGCTGCACTTAGGGGAGCGTGCAGCTGTTGATCAGGCGCTTTCTCGGCTAGTTCGGCGCGGTGAGCTTATGCGCGTCAAACGGGGGCTGTTTGCACTCCCCATCAAAACACGATTTGGCGAACGGGCACCTTCGGTTGAGGCTGTTATCGAACATATCGTGCAGAGCACTGGTGAATCGGTCTCCGCAAGTGGCGCCTCAGCTGCCAATATGCTTGGGTTAAGTACGCAGAACCCGACCCGGCAGGTGTATTGGACATCCGGCCCTAGCCGCCATCTCAAGTTGGGGGCTCAGAGTGTCGAGTTACACCATGTGCCAAGCTGGCAGTTGCGTGCGCCGCAAAGCAGGGCAGGACACGCTCTCAGAGCAATCGCGTATTATGGTAAGTCAGAAGCCAAGCAGGTTCTGCATCGGCTCAAGTTGGAACTCAATGAAGAAGAGCGGAATGAGCTCTTTGCTTTACGGGCGGGTACGCCAACCTGGTTTGCCAAAGAGCTCAGCGTTCTTGCGGCAGCGTAATGGCAAAGACATCTGACTATTTTTCGCTGTCTGATAAAGATAAGATAGATGCTTTGGAAACTGCCGCCGCAAAACTGGGGCGGCCCGCCGATCTATTGGAAAAGGACATCTGGGTTGTCTGGGCGCTGAACGCTCTCTTTGACAGCGCACTTGGCGAAAGCCTGGTTTTTAAGGGCGGCACCTCACTGTCCAAAGTCTACAAAGCGATTGACCGGTTTTCGGAAGATGTCGACGTCACTTACGATATAAGGAAAATTATCCCAGATCTTATCGATGACCCTGACAAGCCCTATCCGCCCAACCGTTCTCAGGCCAAAAAGTGGACAGAGGCTGTCCAAAGCCGATTGTCGGGATGGATCAAAGATGAAGTGGTTCCGCTGCTTAACGGAAGGATACAAGGAGATGGCGTTGGCGTAAAACTACGCTTGGAGGGCGAACAGCTCTATCTCGACTACCGCGCCGTTCGAAGCGGCACAGGATATGTGCGATCAACAGTTCTTTTGGAATTTGGAGCACGTTCAACCGGTGAGCCCGCGGAGCGCCATATTGTCAGATGTGATCTGGCCGACGCGATTAAGGGACTAACCCTCCCTGAAGCCCAGCCCCGTGTTATGACCGCTGAACGGACGTTCTGGGAGAAAGCGACAGCCATACATGCTTACTGTCTTCGCGGTACGTTTCGGGGTGGCGATCGATATGCCCGCCATTGGTATGATCTGGACTGTCTAGATCAGGTTGGTATCGCAGAAAGTGCAATCATTGACCGCGCGCTCGCGACAGATGTTGCAGAGCATAAACAGCATTTCTTTCGGGAAACCGACAGCAAAGGCGAGGTTATCGACTATCAGGTTGCAGTGACAGGTTCCCTCCGCTTGGTGCCAACCGGCGCACCCCTAGACACATTGAAAGGAGATTACAGCAAGATGATCGATGCTGGAATGTTCCAGTCAGACGCGATCTCCTTCGATGACTTGATGAACCGCCTTGCTATTCTTCAAGATCGCGTCAATGCGCGGAAAAGGAACTAAAAGCCCATTCCCTAAGCAACATCGAGGTTACGATAAGGGCCAGTTATCGTAACTAGAAGTTTTGCCAATTTTAAAAATATAGTGCCGATCCAATTATCGAGTCTAGACTGATCTCATTTTTTTGAAATTTTCTGGACCGATCATAGTGACCGACGAAATCGATTTCATTTGCATCTGCAGCAGTCTGATGATTGGTTGTATACGGATAAAATTTAAACTTAGTTGGAAAATGAATGAGTAATACAACAACAAGAGCAGATATCGCGGATGTGGTTTATACAAAGAGCAGTCTTTCCCGGGCTGATGCTTCTGTAATAGTTGATCTTATCTTTGAAGAAATTTGTACGTCGCTTGTCAGCGGTGAAAACGTAAAACTCTCAAACTTCGGAGTATTTACCCTACGAGATAAAAATCGGAGAATAGGTAGAAATCCCAAAACCAAAGAAGAAGTGGAAATCACCCCACGCCGAGTCGTTTCTTTTACCGCATCTACTAAATTAAGATTCATGGTTGCGAACAATCTAAGTCGAAACATAAAGCCTGCCTTTTAGTTATTCTGTCATACCTGACACGGATGCTGCAGAATTCTGGTATTGAGCAGGCAGTCATTTTTCCTGTCTGTCGCCTTGGCCGCATGCCATTCAACCGTAATAAGTAAGGACTGTGCGTCTGGCAAAGCTGGATATAGGGCCAAATTGGTAGAGTTCTGAATGCAACCAATACGAATCAATAACAGGACAGCGCGCCAGTTTTGGCTTAGCTCTCAAGGGCTCGGTTCCGCGCCGACGGGTTCCCTTGATGTATTGGCAATTATCAAAAAACTTGGCTTCGTCCAGCTTGATACAATCCAGGTTGTTTCACGCGCCCATCATCATATCCTATGGAGCCGCAACCAGAACTATCGCGAGCCAATGCTTAATCAGCTGCTTGCCGATGATCGCACAGTGTTTGAGCACTTCACTCATGATGCATCAGTGCTACCGATGGAATATCTCCCCATGTGGCAACGGCAGTTTCGGCGCAAAAAGGAACAGATGGATCGGATCGGGTATTTCAAGAACCCGCCAACAAAAACCATCCAAAAAGAGATATTAGAACGCATTCGCAATGAAGGCCCGTTGTCTACCCATGCATTTGATACGAAGATTATTGGCAAGAAACAAATGTGGTCTCGCCCGCCTCACAAAGTTGCATTGGACTATATGTGGTACTGCGGTGAACTGGCGACCAGTCACAGAGAAGGTTTCATAAAGCATTACGACCTTGCAGAACGAGTATTCCCGAATGATTTTGGCGGTGACGTTTTTACCGATCAAGAACAGATCGATTGGCTATGCCATGCGGCGCTGGGCCGAATGGGATTCGGAACACAGGGAGAAGTGCAGCGCTATTGGGGGGCATTAAGTGCTCAAGAAGCGGGCACTTGGCTTGATCGATCCAAATCACAGCTCCAAACCGTTGAAATCGAAACGGAGGAGGGTCAATGGATCACCGGTTTCGCACCGGCAGACATCGAGGATCGGTTGGCAACATTAAAGCCAACAACAAGCCGACTTCGGATACTCAACCCATTTGATCCAGTCATCCGTGACCGAGACCGTCTGAGCCGTTTATTCGGGTTTGAATACAGAGTGGAAATGTTTGTACCAGCCGCCAAGCGCAAATGGGGATACTATGTTTATCCGATCCTTGAAGGACAACGGTTTGTCGGCAGGATCGAAATCAAGGCGGACCGCAAGAAATCGATCTTGGCCGTGATCAACTTCTGGCCGGAAGAAGGGGTTCAATGGCCCGAAAGCCGACACGAAAAACTCACATCAGAACTGGAGCGAATGAGACGTTTTGTTGGCGTTGACAGGGTTGAATGGACGGTTTGAATTACCAATTCCCGTTTCGCAATTGTCAAAAAAGTTCAACCATTTCAAGTAATATTGTTTGGTTCCAAGTTTTCCGCTTTCAATTGGTCGGGCTTTGACTTTCAATCAGTCGGCCGTCTAGCCTTGGGTTAGATATCATATAGGGTGGATGGCACCCACGGCATTGTTCGGTAAACATCATTCACTGTGGTGTTATGGAGCCATGGTGCAAATTGGGAACGCATCCTGACGGGTTGAGAGTTTTTGACCAGTTGTATCAATCCATTGTTTCGTCAATTTTTCTAGTGTCCCTCATTTTGCCGTTGAGAGCCTTTCACACATTCCTCCTTTGGTCAGCCGGTTATGCATTGCTGCAAATGAATATGCCTGCCTGTTCATCTCACGTTTGATCCACACCTTCGTTCAATTTTGATCCGTTCCGTAAACACCAGCGCGTGACGTCCGTCTTGAGGATGGCCATGGGCGGGATTGTGGAAACTGGCTTTTGATCACGTAACGCCTCCTTGTTGCCGTTTCGTGTTTCTCATGGATGGGGCGTGGCTGAGAACCTGTTCCTTCACAATCTCTAAACAGCTTCGCTGCTCCAGCGATACCCGTGTCCTCGGCTCCATGAAGAATGTCGCCTGCGGGCCGCGCCAGTATCGCTTGCGGTGTTGTTTCGGCCCAGAACCGTCCGCCTTGTTACGACCCAT
>JBAUHS010000020.1:0-69340 GCA_049680405.1 Salaquimonas sp.
AGACCCACTTTCTGAATTGCCCATTAAAATCAAAGAGTAAGTGGTGTTAAAAAAATAATGAAAAAAAGTGTAATTTTTTTGAAATAATAGGAAGACTCCTTGTTCGAAATTCCGATCTCCCTGTTAATTTTCGAGCGATTTCGTCCGGACATCGACCAAACCCTTGTGAAAAGTCCGAGTTTCGCCCTAGGCAGGGGTAGAGCGACCCGGCCAATTTGACATTTCTCCCTGTAAACTCCCTGTAAATAGTAAGATTGGCACATGAAAAGGGTGAGACTGGTTCGCTTTGAACTACAACCACCGCCATATCGCTATGTATTTACATTGCTGTATATTCCATAACACCATGTTTTAGTTAACATATTCGACTTAGCTGTTGTTCGCTGATTTCTGCGGATTGATGCCCTTGACGGCTCATTCGCTGGGCAAAACGAGGTACAAAAGCCAGCGGTTATCGGCAGGGTGACAGCCCAATAGATGACGTTCGCAATGGGTTGCTTACACAAATCCAAAACCGAAACATCATTTGGCTTTGCCATGGCTTGAATTGCCCGATTTTGTGGCCGCTTTAAGCACTCTAAACGCCACCTGAGAAGCTGCTGAGCTTTCACGGGCCATGCATCGGCGGTGTGGTAGTTTCTCGCTCTCTGTGAGATAGTGATTGTTCATGCCGTCAATTGAAATTGGGAAAAAGAATGAATAAGAATGGCGCTCTTTCCATAGATTTTGGTGCATTGAAAACCCTCTGCATAGTATATGCAAAGCAGTCGTTTTCCGGCGCCGCTGAAGCATTGGATATTAATCAGTCCACAGTGAGTTACACCATTGAACGCTTACGAGTAGCATTTGGAGATCCACTATTTGTTCGTCAAAGTGGAGGCATTACTGCAACGCCAAGGTGCGACGAGATCGTTGCAGCAATTGAAAAAATACTGAATCAATATGAAAGCATACTTCAACCTGAAGGGTTCAATCCATTAACTGCGCGTGCGGACCTGAAGGTTTCAAGTAATTATCTAGAGCGTGTGACGATCCTGCCGCTACTCATAAAGTCCATTCGAAAACTTGCCCCAGAAATAAATCTCAAAATGCTTCATTCCACTCCAAGCGGACTAGGAGATCTTAAGGCGGGACGAACCGATCTGTTATTGATCCCGGAAACGTCCAAGGTGACAGAGTTTTATCAGGAGAAACTTTTCACAGACCATTATGTTTGTGTGATGGACCCACATAACGCTTTGGCGAAAGTCAATCTAACCAAAGAGTTATACTGCAAAGCAGAACATGCCCTAATCGACTATGGGGGAGGTTGGCGTTCACTGTTTTTTGTAGAACTGGAAAAACAAGGTTACAAATTGCGAGAGGTTTTAAGTATTCCAACGCCTGAAAACCTGATTGGTCTATTGGCGGGGACGGATATGGTGGCAACCATTCCAAGTAGAATAGCAAAGAAACTCGGGGACGGCTTGCTGATCCGTGATTGCCCGTTTCCATCACCGTTTAATGTCTCCATGTTCTGGACAGCCCGAACGCATCAGTCGGAAATGCATCGCTGGCTCAGAGCGTTAGTCGCTGAAACTGCCACAAGAATGCCAGGCAGCAATAATTAAATCGAATTCTTCGATAGTAAATATTTATTGAATCAGCTTGATCGATTACCGATAACAGTTATGGTGTGAAAGATTTTTCTGGGAGGAGAAATGCATTTAGGTGCTTAATGGGGCGCATTCGATATTGTACCCACTATATGCACCCATTGCCGTCTTTTCAGTTACATCGAGTAAGATGCTCTTCAAATCATTCGTGGTGTGCGACATCTATTTGTAATCCAACTGTGAAATCCTTGGGAGGAAATATGACAAAATTAATCGATCGCAGAAAATTCCTGCGCGGCACAACATTAGCTGCCACTGGCGCAGCTGCTACACTGGCAACACCTGCTATTGCTGCAAATCACACAACAGTATTGAAAATGCAGGCCGCTTGGGGCGGTGGTATTTTCCTTGAAAACGCCCAATCTTATGTTGACCGTGTGAATAATATGGCAGGCGGCGCCCTGAAAATTGAACTTCTGTCTGTTGATTCAGTCGTCAAGACCAGCCAGATGCAAGATGCGGTTCACCGCGGCGTTCTGGATGCGGCGCATTATGTGCCTGCTTATTGGTATTCCAAATCTCGCGTGGCTTCCTTGTTCGGTACTGGTCCATGCTTCGGTTGGTCTTCCAACGAAGTACTTGGCTGGGTTTATTATGGCGGTGGACAAGAATTGTTCGACGAATTGATGGCATCGCTGAAATTGAACGTTGTTTCATTCTTCAACTCGCCAATGCCTGCTCAGCCACTTGGTTGGTTCAACAAGGAAATCACGGACGCTTCTCAGATGAATGGCCTTAAGTACCGCACTGTTGGTCTTGCTGCCGATGTTATGGGCGAAATGGGCATGTCCGTTGTTCAGCTTCCAGGCGGCGAAATTCAGCCAGCCCTGAAATCAGGCCTGATTGATGCAGCAGAATTCAACAACCCGACATCGGACCGTGACTTTGGTATGCAGGACGTGTCGAAAAACTACATGCTTGCCTCTTTCCACCAGTCACAAGAGTTCTTTGAGGTGACCTTCAACAAAGCCAAGTACGATGCGTTGGCTCCAGAACTTCAGTCGATCCTGAAATATGCATCTGAAGCTGAAAGTTCGAACTTCTATTGGAACAACACCAAGCGCTATGCTGACGATCTGGTGAAGCTTGAAACCGAAAGCGGCGTTAAAGTAACCAGAACACCGGATGATGTTATGTCTGCTCAGCTGGCTGCTTGGGATAAAGTGGTTGAGCGCATTTCTGCAGAAGACCCGTTCTTTGCCAAAGTAATCGAGTCACAAAAAGTCTATGCGAAAAACGTAATGGGCTATTTGAACCTCAACCAGCCTGACTATAAATTGGCTTACAAACACTATTTCGGATAATTCCCGAACTCGAATGAATAGGGGCAGATACCATTCTGCCCCTATCTTTTCCTATAAGTATTGCTGTTTTGCATAATCCAGGCTTTGGGCTGATTGGGTTATGCGGTTTTCAATTTTGCGCTGGAGGCATAGGTGGAAAGAATTGTTTATGCGATCGAAGGGTTGAATATTTGGGTAGGTCGGGCATTTGCCTGGTGTATCCTCATCCTCACGCTATCCGTGTCTTATGAAGTTTTTGTGCGCTATGTGTTGAACGCACCGACTGTTTGGGCGTTTGATATGATGATCCAAATGTACGGCGCTCTTTTCCTGATGGCCGGCCCTTATGCATTGGCTCAAGACTCTCATGTTCGCGCAGACGTATTTTACCGCCTGTTTCCGGTTCGCTGGCAGGCTCGGCTCGATTTTTTCTTGTATCTCATCTTCTTCTTTCCCGGCATCATGGCACTGTTTTGGTATGGTTGGGAAATTGCCGCAGACAGCTGGCGTTATAATGAGGTGAGCTGGTTTAGTCCGGCACGCGTCCAAATCTATTTCTTCAAAACGCTCATTCCATTGGCAGGTTTCCTGATGTTGTTACAGGGACTGGCTGAATTAATCCGTTGCGCAAAGGCAATGAAATCCGGCGTTTGGATGGACCGAATTGATGACGTGAAAGAAACAGAAGATCTCATAGCGGACATGGATTTGGCTGACATGAAGATCGTCAAGATCAAGTAAGAACCCGCAAATCATATAATTTTGAATGCATTCGTAGGCGAAATTCGCATCCCGATAAATCTATTCGAGAACCCAAATGACCAATCCTGAAGTCGCAATTTTCATGTTATGCCTGTTCATCTTTCTGGTGCTTCTGGGTTTCCCAATAGCCTTCACCCTTTTGGCGATGGGCGTTGGTTTCGGTTATTATGCCTATTACCAGGGCGGTATCGAAACCTTCGGTGATATCTTCAATAACAATATCTTTTATCTGTTGAACCAAAATACTTTTTCGGTGATGCAGAATGATACATTGGTGGCAATCCCGTTATTCCTGTTTATGGGCTATGTCGTGGAACGCGCTAATATTGTCGATAAGCTTTTCTATTCTCTCTATATGGCGGCGAGAAATTTGCCAGGCGCTCTGGCGGTTGCGGCGATGCTGACTTGCGCGGTGTTTTCTACCGCATCCGGCATTGTTGGCGCAGTTGTGACCCTGATGGGATTGCTGGCCTTTCCGGCGATGAAAAACGCGAACTATGACAAGAGCTTTGCTGCTGGTGTGATCTGTGCCGGGGGAACCTTGGGCATTCTCATACCGCCATCCATCATGCTTATCGTATACTCGACGATCGCTGAACTTTCACCTCTGCGCCTTTATGCAGCGGCGATGTTCCCGGGTCTGCTGCTGGCGGGACTATATATTTGCTACATCATATTTCGCGCCTGGCTCAATCCATCATTGGCTCCGAAGCCAAAATTGGAAGACGTTCCTCCAAATGCACAAATTTTAAAAGATCTGTTGATCAACTTCTTCCCGTTGACGGTTCTCATCATTTTGGTGCTTGGCTCAATTTTGGGCGGCTTGGCAACACCGGCTGAGGCAGCCGCTATGGGCGCTTTAGGCGGATTGGTTCTTGCGGTTTTCTATAGATCGCTGAACTGGAAAAAGCTTCAAGAAAGCGTATTTCTGACGGCCAAAGCAACTGCAATGGTATGCTGGTTGTTCGTGGGCTCCTGGACTTTTGCTTCTGTGTTTTCCTATCTCGGCGGCCATGACCTTATTGCCGATTGGGTCGGGCATCTTGATCTGGAGCCATGGCAGTTCCTGATTCTCGCACAGCTGATTATTTTCTTCCTGGGCTGGCCGCTGGAATGGTCTGAAATCGTGATTATTTTCGTTCCAATCTTTTTGCCGCTGCTTGGCGTCTTTGATATCAACCCTTATTTCTTCGCTATGCTTGTCGCGTTGAATCTTCAAACTTCCTTCCTTACGCCACCCATGGCCATGTCGGCCTATTATCTGAAGGGCGTGTTGAAAAAGCAGATTGAACTGGTTGATATTTTCCGTGGTATTGCACCTTATCTGAGCATTGTTATCTTTACGATGTTTCTGATGTACATGTTCCCGGCGATTGCTCTTTGGCTACCTGACGTCCTCTTTGGCCCTTATATTAAGTAAGTATTGAAGGCAAAATGAATAAGCCATTCCCCCATGCGTTGACGGCAATCGAAGCAATTAACAAGATCAACGACGGATACATTTCCGTTGTTGATCTGGTTGCTGATTGCCTCGCGCGAATAGAATCAACCGATGGCATACTCAAGGCTTGGGCCCATGTGGACAATAAAGGTGCGCTGGCCCGTGCCGCTGAACTGGATGCGATTCGCAGGTCTGGCCATGCGACCGGCCCGTTGCACGGTGTTCCGGTCGGTTTGAAAGATATCATCGACACAAAAACCATGCCTACGGAATGCGGAACATCTATTTTTGCTGGGCGTCAACCTGAAGTAAATGCAGCGATTGTAGACAAACTGACAGAAGCTGGTGCCGTTATTATCGGCAAAACAGTAACGACGGAAATGGCGTTCATGCATCCGTCGAAAACCTGCAACCCCCACGATCCAGCCCATACTCCTGGTGGTTCATCCAGCGGATCGGCAGCTGCAGTTGCGGCGTTTCAAGTGCCATTGGCCGTAGGCACTCAGACCAACGGATCGGTAATTCGCCCCGCATCTTTTTGCGGTATTTACGGATTTAAACCAACTGCCGGAACCATTTCTAGGCGTGGGATTTTGCAGACTTCCAAAAGTCTTGACCAGGTTGGCGTTTTTGCCCGTTCGATGGAAGACGCAGCACTCTTGAGTGACGCTCTTGGTGGTTATGATCCTTTGGATTTAAAAAGCTTTGCCAGGCCGCGGGGCAGTGCTCGCAAAGGCTTCCATGAGGCGGCGCCTGTCGAGCCAAATCTTGTCTGGCTGGATATGCCTTATGATGATCGTTTGACAGACGATGCCCGTGAAGGGTTTGACGAGTTATTGGAAGCCTTAGGGTCCCATGTGGAGCGTATTCCGGCGCCTGAAAGCTTCAAGAATCTGATCGAATGCCAACGCGTTATTCACCAATATGAATATGTACGGCATTTCGATGAAATCATTGAAACGCGTTTCAATGAACTAAGCGGAGTTTTGCAAAAAATCGTCAAATCCGGACAAGAAATATCAGACGATTTATACGCTGAAGCTTGTAGTTATATGGATGCTGCCAAGGATTTTTTCGATAAATTCTTCAATGACTATGATGCGATTATCGCACCTTCAGCGGCTGGATCGGCACCCTTAATCGGCGATGGAACAGGCGATCCGATTTTTTGTACCATTTGGACGCTTTGCGGGTTACCATGCCTGACAACACCGTTAATGGTAGGGGCAAATAAATTGCCAATTGGAGTTCAATTGATTGGCAACCGCGAACGGGACGATCGATTGTTTAGAACTGCCCATTGGGCCGAGAATTTTTTGTTGGATGAACACAACCAAACAGGAAACCAATAATGTCAAAACCTATAAAAATAGTGGCCGGTCTCATTGGCATAGGCCTTTTGCTCACCTTCGTGCTGGGGCTATCTTACAGTATCTCGACCGGTTTCGCCGGTTTTTGGGGCGGGTTTCCGTTTATGGTAATCGCTATATTTGTGCTGTGTTTGGCAGTCTATGATTTTTGGGACCAATGCATTCGGAAAGCACAATAAGCGTTGACTACTAAACCCAAAATATGGATCACCAGGCGCCTCTCAGACGCTACACTCGAACGCGCTCAACGTGATTATGATACCATCATCAATATGGATGACGGACTGCATACGGCTGAAGCCATCATTACGATGAGCGCAAATGTTGACGCAATTTTGCCGTGTCACTCTGAGCTATTCAGCGAGGATGTTGCCTCCGCAATAAGCCCACGGGTAAAAATCATTGCAAACCATTCGGTAGGTGTGGATCATTGTAACTTACCTGCTTTGAAAAAGCGTGGGATCGCAGTGACCAACACACCGGATGTTTTGTCAGACGCCACCGCTGAAATTGCGATGCTGTTAATGTTGGGCGCAGCGCGGCGAGCGGTGGAGGGTGACCGCATCGTTCGAACAGGTGGTTGGGACTTTTGGAGCCCAGCCTTCATGGTTGGTAAACAGGTTTCCGGATCACGCCTTGGCATAATCGGAATGGGGCGAGTAGGCCAGGCAATGGCCCGCTTTGCGCGCGGCTTTGGTATGGATGTGCATTATTACAATCGCAGGCAGTTAGACAAAGATCTGGAGGGTGGCGCTATCTATCATTCGACTGTTGAGAGCCTACTTGGGGTTTCCGACTTTTTGTCTTTGCATTGTCCAGCAACACCAGAAACCAAAGGATTGATGAATTCTGAGCGGATTTCGCTTATGCCGGATGATGCTATTTTGGTAAATACTGCCCGCGGGGCTCTGGTCGATGAGCAGGCGCTTATTGCGGCGCTTGATTCGGGAAAACTATCAGCAGCGGGTTTGGACTGTTTTCAGGTTGAACCAGGAGGCAATCCTGCATTTTCCAAAATGGAAAACGTATTCATGCTACCTCATATCGGCAGTGCAACGCGCTCAACACGAGATGCGATGGGTTTTCGCGCACTGGATAATCTGGACGCTTTTTTTGCGGGCAAAACGCCCCGCGACTTACTTTGAGGAAATATTAAAATGGTAAAAGTTGCATTCATTGGTCTGGGCGTGATGGGCTATCCGATGGCCGGGCATATCGCCAAGGCTGGCCATGAGGTAACGGTCTACAATCGCACCGGTGCAAAAGCCAAAAAATGGGCAAAAGAGCACAAGGGTAAAGCAGCCGCTACGCCTGCATCTGCCGCCAAGGGCGCAGATTTCGTATTTTGTTGCGTCGGTAATGACGATGACCTTCGTGCGGTGACCATTGGCAAGGGCGGCGCTTTTGAAGCGATGTCGAAAGGCGCGATCTTTATCGACAACACGACTGCATCAGCAGACGTTGCCCGTGAACTGGGCAAGGCTGCGAAAAAAGCTGGTTTTGGCTTTCTCGATGCGCCCGTATCCGGCGGGCAAGCCGGTGCTGAAAATGGCGTTCTGACGGTGATGGTCGGCGGCAGTAAAACTGTATTCAACAAGGCACGTCCCATAATTGACTGCTATGCCCGCATGGTGGGTCTGATGGGGCCGATCGGTTCTGGTCAGTTGACAAAAATGGTCAACCAGATTTGCATTGCCGGTCTTGTTCAGGGTCTGTCGGAAGGCATTCACTTTGCCCAGAAGGCTGGCCTTGATGTGGAGGCGGTTATTGATGTTATTTCCAAGGGAGCTGCAGGATCCTGGCAGATGGAAAACCGTCACAAGACGATGAATGCTGGAAAATATGATCACGGCTTTGCTGTGGACTGGATGCGCAAGGACCTCGCGATCTGCTTGGATGAGGCAGAATTCAATGGCTCAAGCCTGCCGAATACCGCTTTGATCGATCAATATTATGGTGATGTTCAAAAGATGGGCGGCAAGAGATGGGACACGTCATCTTTGCTGGCACGGCTTAACAAACTGGGCGGCAAATAAGACAAAACATTGCGATCCACAAACGGATTGATCTGAAGTTGATTTAAGCTTTGTCGGGAGGAAATGGCGATGGGTCTTTATGAGCAACTTCAAGAGCGTCAGGCGCAGAACAAGCAGATTCGCGTAGGTGTTATTGGTGCTGGTAAGTTCGGCACCATGTTTCTTGCGCAGGTCTTGCGAATTCCAGGCGTCCATGTGGTTGGTGTTGCCGATCTGATAGTCGATGTTGCAAAGTCCAATATGCGCTATGCAGGATGGACTGACGAGCAGATGCTGGCCAGTTCCCTCGACATTGCCTTTCAAACTGGAGCTACTAATATCGGTCAAGATGCGATGGCTTTGATCAATCAGCCCGGCATTGATATTATCATTGAATGTACCGGCAATCCGGTGATTGCAGTTGATCACGCGCTGGCAGCTTTTGCTGTTGGCAAGCATGTCATATCTGCGACTGTGGAGGCCGATGCAGTGTGCGGGGCTGCTTTGGTTGCACGGGCAAGAGCTGCTGGCGTGATCTATTCGCAAGCTTATGGCGACCAACCTGCGATGACAGTGGACCTGGTTGATTGGGCCCGGACTTGCGGTTTCGAAGTCGCAGCAGCAGGACGCGGCCATAAATGGAGACCAAAATATCGGTTCTCGACGCCTGATACAATTTGGGACTATTGGGGCGTAACAGCAGAAAAGGCTGAACGGGGCCGGCTCAATCCAAAGATGTTCAACAGCTTTCTTGATGGAACGAAACCGGCGATTGAAAGTGCTGCTATCTCCAATGCAACAGGTTTGAATGCACCAACCAATGGACTGACATATCCATCAGGCTCCATTGATGACATTGCCAGCTTGATGCGTCCCCGAAACGAGGGTGGGGTTTTGGAAGAGGCCGGAATGGTCGAGGTCATATCCAGCATTGCTGCAGATGGAACGATGATTGCCAATGATATTCGCCAAGGGGTTTGGGTCGTGGTGAAAGCGACCTCGGAGTATCAAAAAAACTGCTTTGAGGAATATATGGTCTCAACTGACGACAGTGGTCTGTATTATTGCAATTTCAAGCGTTTTCATCTGATCGGGTTAGAGTTGGGCCTGAGTGTCGGGTCTGTTGGCATAAGAAATGAGTCAACGGGAGCGAGCAAGGAATTTCGATCAGACGTCGTTGCCGTATCAAAGAGAAATTTGAAGGCAGGCGAGATGCTGGATGGCGAAGGTGGATATTGCGTTGCTGGCCAATTACGCCCCAGTCGCATTTCTGTCCCAATGCGGGCTTTGCCGCTTGGTCTAACAGGAGATATCAGGCTTATCCGCGATGTCCCCATTGATACGATCCTGACTTATGATGATGTTGAGATCGATGAGAACTTAAACGCTGTGAAACTTCGTCGTGAATGCGAAGCTATGGTCCAGCATCCCGCTTGATCAAACTTACTTCAAAGGACTGCTATTCCCATTTAAAATGTAAAATGGTGACTCAAGCAGCTCAGCAGATGGTATCAGTAGCATGATTTGGCTTCCATGTTGTTCCAGAGGCGCGTCCTCGAGCAACCGACTTGGTAGTGTTGTTTCAAAATGGCTGGTATTCTTTATCCGTTCAGACTGGCGCGAATTGTTTTTTCTCCATTTCCATCGCGTCTACAATTGTCCGATAGGCATATTCAATGTGATACTTCATTGCATCTGCAGCTTTTTCGATATGGCCGTCAAACATATGTTCAACTATCTCAGCATGCTCGTCCCAAACTGGCATGACAGCTTCAGGATCGCGCAGGACTTCCGACATGGATCTCCGTATATGATGCCAGTTCGTTTTCATCGACGTTTCAATAACCTGATTTCCGCTCCAGGCATAAATCATCTCGTGAAACTGCATGTCGGCTTCCACCAGTCCGTTCAATTTACCATTCCTTGCGGCTTTCTGACCGTTCTTTAGAACTTTATTTGCTTGCAGTTTTTCTTTGTCGGAAAAAGAGTTGCCAGCCAATCGCACTGAAAAAGGTTCAACAATTTTTCGATAGTCATAGATTGATCTGAAGAGTTTTGGGTCAAATCGTGTGACAACAACGCTGCGCCTGCCATTATCTTCCACAAGCCCGTTGGCTTTAAGTATGGAGATTGCACTATTGACCGGCTGTCTCGACACATTGAGTCTGGCTGCTATGTCATCCTGATTAAGGCGTGTCCCGGACGCAATCTCACCACTGCAAATCGCATCAATCAAAATTTCATAGGTCTCATCGACCAATGAGCGCTTGGGTTTTACAGTCTCCATATGCATGTTCCATGTTGTTAGGCGGAGTTCATTTACACGATTCAGTCTGAGTCGGGATAGACAATTTTTCGTATTTCGTATACGAAATACGAAGTTGAAAGCAAAGAATAAAGAGAGTTTCTGGTGTGTATATAATTGTCTGAACGCGTCCAATGGGAGAAAATAAGATGTGCCAAATATTTGCTGGTCAAGATCCAAAACGCTACGCTAGCACTACTCGACGATTGCGCCTCAATGGACAAAGTACAAGCATTCGCCTGGAGAACGCATTTTGGCAAGTTATTGATGATATTGCGAAAAATGATAATATTACCGCTCCCTTGTTCATCTCCAAACTACATTCAGAAGTCCTTGAACTGCGCGGCGAGCCGGAGAATTTTACATCACTATTGCGGTGCGCATGCTTAAAATTCATGGAGATATCATCTTCTTCGGAACCTGTGATAATTGCTGCTGAATAGAGCCGACAAGATGCCTGAACAATAAAATGGACCGGTAGTAGATCAATACTACCTGCACGGCACGGCCATTCTAGTAGCCTCATCTGAGATTAGGTTTTCGGGGAGAGCTGGCTTTGGCCAAAATAATACACACTATGATTCGTGTTCTGGATGAAGATCGTTCGCGAGCATTTTACAGCAAGGCCTTTGGACTTGAGCTAGCAGATCGTCTGGACTTTCCCGAGTTCACTCTGGTCTATCTCAGCAATTCTGAAAGTGGATTCGAGCTGGAACTCACCATCAACAAAGGGCAGTCCGAACCCTATGCGCTTGGGGACGGATATGGACACTTAGCCGTTTGTGTTGATGATCTTGAGGCTGAACATACCCGATTTGCAGCAGAAGGTCTTAATCCTCGAAAACTGGTCGAATTTGCCCCCGCCGGAAAACTGGTCGGGCGGTTTTTCTTTGTAGCCGACCCCGATGGCTACCAAATTGAAGTACTCGAACGAAGCGGGCGTTTTGAATGAAACCTGAAGGAGGAAATCAGATGGAACACAAGGATGGTCCTAAGGGACTTACACGGCGCGAACTTTTGAAACGCGCTTCAACAGCCGGGGCGGTCTTTGTGATCGGTAATGGCTTTCTGGCAGCTAGTGACGCGGCTTGGGCCACCGAATTGACGTCGCTCCAACCGGAGACCTTTGCAACGCTCGTTCAAATGGCGCGTGACATTTATCCGCATGATCAGGTTGCAGATGAATATTATGTCATCGCTGTCAAAGGCTATGACAATCCTGAAGCAGCACCGGGTATTGAAGCGGGTATTGCAGCGCTTGATGCTGCAGCACGCGGCAAAGGCAATTCAAGTTATCTCAATACCGGATGGGAAAGAGATCGAGTGGATATTTTGCGCGGCATGGAAGACAGCGCCTTTTTTCAGCAAGTTCGCGGCGGGCTTGTAACCGGGCTTTATAATCAAAAAGCGGTGTGGCCTATCTTTGGCTATGAAGGAGCTTCCTTCGAGCTTGGCGGTTATATCGACCGCGGTTTTAACGACATCAATTGGCTCTAAGGGGAGTAAAAATCATGACTGCACCATTTGATCTCACCGACGACAGCGTTGTTGTTGTAATTGGAACCGGCGCCGGGGGCGGAGTATTGGCCAATGAATTGGCTCAGAAAGGCGTCAGCGTCGTAGCTCTGGAAGCTGGGGGGCGCTATCTGCCGGAAGACTACGTCAATGAAGAATGGGAGAGCTTTGGCCAACTGGCATGGGTAGACCCGCGCACTACATCTGGCGATTGGCGTGTTGCCAGGGATTTTTCAGGCTTGCCTGCCTGGATTGTCAAAGCAGTCGGCGGCACGACCACGCACTGGGCTGGGGCGTCTCTTCGCTTCCAGCCCCATGAGTGGAAAGCAAAGTCCACTTACGGCGATGTGCAAGGTGCCAATCTTCTTGACTGGCCAATTGATGCTGACGAGATGGATCCTTGGTATTCCAAAGCCGAGGACAAGTTGGGGGTGACGCGAACTGGAGATCGTCCAGGTCTTCCGGGCAGCAACAATTATCTCGTTTTTGAAAAGGGTGCGAAGGCTCTTGGATATGAAGAAGTCCACACTGGCCGTATGGCAATACAATCTGATGACAATGGCAGCCGCACTGCCTGTCAGCAAACCGGCTTTTGTTTTCAGGGCTGTAAATGGGGTGCCAAATGGTCTTCAGCTTATACGGATATACCAGAAGGCGAAGCAACGGGAAATCTTGAAGTTCGTGAAAATGCGCATGTTGCAAAAATTCTGCACGATGAATCCGGCAAGATAACTGGCGTTGAATATTTTGACAAAGACGGCGATCTTAAAATGCAGAAAGCCCGGATTGTCTGTGTAGCGGGCAACTCATTTGAAAGTCCAAGAATTCTGCTGAATTCTGCCTCAACCATGTACCCAGATGGCTTGGCCAATAGCTCCGGGCAGGTGGGACGCAATTATATGCGTCACATGACAGGTTCAGTATATGGGGTTTTTGACAAACCGGTGAAAATGTGGCGCGGCACAACAATGGCTGGTATTATTCAGGATGAATCCAGACACGATCCATCGCGCGGCTTTGTTGGTGGATATGAACTTGAAACCTTGTCACTCGGCTTACCATTCATGGCCGCTTTCCTTGATCCCGGCGCGTGGGGTCGTGAATTTACCTCTGCACTGGATTCATATGAAAACATGGCAGGTATGTGGATTGTTGGCGAAGACATGCCGCAGGAAACAAATCGGGTGACACTGAACCATGACGTGAAGGACAAATGGGGGCTTCCTGTTGTCAATGTACATTTCGATGATCATCCCAATGATATTGCGATGCGCAACCACGCCTACAAGCAAGGTCAGGCAGTTTATGAGGCCGTCGGGGCAACACGTGTGTTCCCGACGCCACCCTATCCTTCAACACACAATCTTGGGACCAACCGAATGTCTGAAAATCCCCGCGATGGAGTGGTGAACAAGTGGGGGCAAACCCACGACATTGCAAATCTGTTCATCTCTGATGGATCTCAGTTCACCACTGGGGCCTCGGAAAATCCAACTCTGACTATTGTTGCTCTAGCAATCCGCCAGGCCGACCATATTGCTCGGGAGATGTCTGCTGGCAATATCTAATCGATGCAGCACCCTAAGTGTGGGGCCCTGTCTGCTAAATGGGAGTACTGACAATGAAAAAGCTATTATCAACCTGCGCCGCGATTGCCATATTGGGAGGAACGGCCAACGCACAATCCAATTTGGAAAAACTTGGTGCGTTCAAGGTAACCGGTACAAGTGACCATGAAGTCATTGACCAAAATGGCCCCTCTGCAGATTCAATTCGCGAAGTCTTAAAAGGTATTAAGCTGCCTGCCGGTTTCAAGATTGAACTATATGCCTTGGTACCCGATGCCCGTCATATGGCAGTAGCGCCTCAGGGTACCGTTGTGTTTGTCGGCACCAAGAAAAAAAAGGTTTGGGCAGTTATGGACCGGGACCGGGACCGTGTTGCCGATGAAGTAAAGGATTTTGCACCTTCATTGGAAATGGACGTCCCTAATGGTGTTGCATTTTCTGATGATGGATTTTTGTTTATCGCAGAGCGCAATCGCGTGATGATGTATCCAGCCGCCGAGTTTTTCCACGAAAGCCCGGATGTTGTTGCGGTACCAATCGTTCCACAAGGCGAATTGATCCCGGTTGAAGAAGAAAGCTACAATCACACTGCGCGCGTAGTGAAAGTCGGGCCGGACAACAAGCTCTATATTTCGCTTGGTCAACCATTTAATGTGGCGCCACCTGAGAAGCTTGACCTTTACACCAAGACAGGGATTGGCGGTATCATCCGAATGGATCGAGACGGTTCAAACCGAGAAGTCTATACTTATGGCGTGCGAAACTCAGTAGGCCATGATTTTCACCCTGCTACTGGCGAATTGTGGTGGACCGACAACCAGGTAGACGGCATGGGCGATGATATTCCTCCAGGCGAAATCAATCATCAGACCACAATGGGTCAGCATTTTGGCCATCCTTGGTTTGGTGGCGGTACAGTGCGAACCAACGAATATGCAGGCCAGGAAGTTCCAGTTGAGGTTGTTCACCCTGCTTCGGAGACCGTTGCACATGCGGCCGATTTAGGGATGACTTTCTATGATGGAAAAATGTTTCCAGCAAAGTATAAAAACGCAATCTTCTCAGCGCAGCACGGTTCATGGAACCGTACGACACCCGTTGGCGCGCGCGTTATGGTCACTTTTATCGACGATGAAGGTAATGCCAAAACCGAGCCGTTTGCGGAAGGTTGGATCGATGAGAATGGTGAGTATGATGGTCGACCAGTTGATGTCGCGCAGATGAAAGATGGGTCCATTTTGGTCTCAGATGACTTTGCAAATGCTATTTATCGGATATCCTATTCGGAATAAACATACACCGCCCGCACAAATTGTGCGGGCGGTTCACCAAACTGGAGTCATGATTATGAAGCGTTGTTTTGTGGCTCTATCCTCAATCATCTGGCTTAGTGTACCCGCTCTCGCTGCGGATTTGGAAAATGGTAAGAATCTTGCCAGGAAATGTTCGGTTTGCCACGGCAAATTCGGAATTGCCAAAGATCCCGAAGTAGCCAACCTTGCTGGGCAATCGGCCTTTTATCTCGAGAAGAGCCTTGTGGATTTTCGTGAAGGCAAGCGCGAGGACAGAAGAATGTCATTGATAGTCGCAAATCTGAGTGATAGCGAAATCAAAGACCTGGCAGCTTGGTTTTCATCAATCGAAATTACCCTTGTTGAGCCAAAGTAAAGGGCCTGATAAAGGCATCATCCAAAAATCTTGGGTCTGAACTCAATTGGGACCACAAATTTCAAACTTGAAGACTGAAGGTCGATTGGAGCTGATTCAATTTCTTGAATAGTTATGGCAATCGGTTTTGTGATTATCCTGCCACTTGATTCCGGCCGGCATGTTTGGCTGCATAGAGAGATTTATCTGCCGCTTTTGTAAGGGCTTTTGCATCAAGCGACGTCTCACTTGTAGTAGCGACACCAATTGACGCTGTGGTCCTGATCATTCCATTTTCTTCATTAATTTCGAGGTCCGCAATCATTTGCCGAAATCGATCTGCAAGAGTTAATAAGTCTTTTTTGGAAATGCACGGAGTGATTATTGCAAATTCTTCTCCGCCAATTCTTGCAACCACATCGTAATCTCTGGACGCCGCTTTTAGCCGTTGCGCCACCTCTATCAATACTTGATCCCCTGCATCATGCCCGTGCACATCATTAATCTGTTTGAAGTGGTCCAAATCGATAATAATCAGACCTAATTCAGCTTTCACTTTTCCAAATTCCGACAAATATATGTTCAAAGCATCGTTGAAATATCTGCGGTTATGAACGCCGGTTAGCGGGTCCGTAAGGGCCTGAATTTTAAAGGATTTGGCGAGCTTTGATATTTTTTTCCTCTCCAAATTATTGTTTCGAAGGTTTGGAAGCAAGATAACAATAGAATAGAAAAAGCCACCAAACAAAAGAGCCATTGTTGAGCCCAAAAGTTTTTCACTCAGATTTGAGGACAGGTTAGGTTCATTGTTGAATATGTGAAACCAGCAATAGGTAACCATGAATGCCGCAATTCCAAACAACGCCGTGTTTAGGAATACGAAAGCATCTGAATACTTTTCTGCAAATTGCTTATTCATTTTCTACCTGCAATCAAACCAACTATAAGCCATCGTCCAGGATAGAGAAATAATCTGTGTGAAGGATTACAATTTGAGAATATTGTTTGATTCTTAAATCCTTGGTTAACAACTGACCATAGTTGTTTGCCAAAAGTTTAATTGTTAGCGGAAGGGCAAAACCAATGATAATGGTGTTCAAAGCACCCCTGAACCGCAGAGATATTGAGCTGTCGGCTACATTTATCGGATGTATCAAACGGCAGCATCGTTGTTATTTGCAAGAATGGATTGGAGCAATTTTACCTAGAGTATGAATTTTCGTATCAAAAGTCTCTACCAAAGGTAGGTTGAGCGATAACCTCAGTCCACTGGACTGGCGGTTGTGGATTGCAACCGGAATTGAATATATCTCAGCAATCTCCTTGACGATGGAAAGCCCAATGCCTGTGCCAGGTATGCTTTCATCAAATCGTTTGCCGCGCTCCATCATTGAAGCAATTTTCCCTGCGTCTATGCCGGGGCCATCATCTTCCACGGTATAAAGAAACGAGGCTGGAGAAGTCTGAATTGATCCGGTTATTGAGACTCTTGATGATGCCCATTTGCTGGCATTCTCGACGATATTGCCGATCAACTCCCTCAGATCATGCGGATCCATGGCTATCAGGCCATGATTGGGTAGAGATAAATCCCAATTGAGTTCTGCAGAACTTGGGACGCGTTTCAGCGTTCTCACAATGTCGTTTGTCAGTTGGGTGACATCAGCATCCGATTTGCGGGCATCGGGCGTCGGGGTAAGTTTGCTTCTTAACAGTTCATGTCTGATATTGGCTTCCATTAGCTCGCTCAGATCAACGATCTCCTGACCAGTAGGACGGTCTCCTGCCAGTATGAGCTTTTCACCGTTAGTCCTGATGGCAGTCAGAGGGGTCTTCAAACTATGTGCGAGGTCGCCTGAACGCTTGCGGGCGCGCTCCAAAGCGTCTTTCTGCGAAGCAAGCAAGTCGTTCATTGCATCTGTAAGGCGAGCGATTTCTGCAGGAAACACACCTTCAAGCTTTTTTGCCTTTCGGTCTTTTATAGCATCAAGGGCAATGGATACACGGTCGAGGGGACGCAGCCCAATTTTAACCTGAAGAAATGTTCCAAGTAACAAAAGTCCGCCAAGCGCCAATAGATAAGGGATCATGTCTACTAGAAACTGATCGCGAGCATTGTCTATTACAGACTGATCCATTGCTGCGGCCAGCCTTAGCATTCTCGCTCCATTCGGCGCGGCGGCAACCAAAGAGCGTTCGTGAACAATAACCTTGCTGTTCTCAGGTCCTTCAAGAACATATCTGTGAACCGCAGCAACGTCATGAACGTCGTCCGGGAGTTCCAATACTGTGTCCCAGAGTGATTTTGAGCGCAACTGGCGCCCAACTTCACTATCGTCGATTTGCCAGTAGAGGCCGCTATAGGCATGATCAAATCGTAAATCAGAAAGTCCGCTCGGGGGTATCAGTTGTCCTTCTGCAGTAAAATCAATTTCGGCAGCTAATTGATTGATGTAATTCTTAAGTTCCTCGTGTACGCGATGTTCCAGACTTTGGCTAAAAAGCGCCAGGAAAATGAACCCGGCCAGCACCAGGACTACACCAACAATCGCGGCCGAAAACAAAATAAAATTGGTTCTGATGGAACGCATCTATTCTGCCCCGCTTTCCAACACATAGCCGAAACCGCGCTTGGTCTTGATGATATTGGTGCCCAATTTTTTCCGAAGGCGTCCAACCAGAACTTCCACGGAATTGCTGTCGCGCTCAAAGTCCTGAGCGTAAAGCTGATCAGTTAGTTCCATTTGAGATATTACCCGGCCATTCTGTGTTGCCAGATAAGTCAGACAACGCATTTCCATAGGCGTCAGTTTTACCGGACGACCATTGACACTTACGGTTTGATACCTTGTGTCGATTCGAATATTTCCGACAGAAATCACAGATGATGCCTGGCCCGATGATCTGCGGATTATTGCTCGCAAACGCGCAAGCAATTCCTCCATCTGAAAAGGTTTGGCTAAATAGTCATCAGCTCCTGCATCAATGCCTTCAACGCGTTCTGCCCAGTCTCCGCGTGCTGTCAAAATCAAAACGGGTACTTTTTGGCCACTCTCACGCCAGCGCTTAAGGACAGACAGACCATCCATAACCGGCAAACCAAGATCAAGAATAATGGCTGAATAATCTTCGGTATCCCCCAAGAACCATGCGTCTTCCCCATTGTCAGCTTGCTCGACAAGATAGCCGTTTCGTTCAAGCACCTCGCGAACATTTCGACTGATCAATGGGTCGTCTTCAACGAGCAGGATACGCATTAGTCGTTCTCTACGCTTATGATGCGCCCTGTTTCTGCGTTCAGATAGACTTCCACAAGGCGGCCAGATTGGCTGATGACCTTGAACTCATAAATCCATTGCCCGTCTTCACGCTCAATTTCAACATCAACAATGTTCGCGCCAAATCGCTCCACAACAATTGATTTCAACTTGGAAAATGGCAATATCTTTTGTTTACGGACCGCGTCACGCAATGCACCCAGTTTTCTTTGCTCGCCGGATTTGCCGGATTCAAATTTTCCCGGTTCAAGTTTTCCCTGGCCAGAATTGTCGTTGTCATCGTCATCGGAATCTTTGTCTGAGCCACCCTTGCCTGCCCAGGCATAGCCAGAGCCAAATCCTGGCACACTAAAGCGGTCACCGCTTTGTAGAGCGATGCACAGGCTTAGAATGACGAGAAGGGCCCAACGGTTCATAAGAATCTTATAGCACTCCCAAGCTGACAATTTGCTGAAATTTTCCGACAGGTTTCCGTCATCACCGATGATGTAGAACTTTTCCATCAGCGTCGGATTCGTCAGCTGGTGAAACTCTAACCCAAGGATATATTATGAAAAAGCTACTCATCACAACCGTCTCTGTTCTGATATTCGCCACTGCGGCACCTGCTTTCGCGTCAGGCAATAAAGACTGCGGAAACGCAGACCGCTCGACCTGGATGAGCGAAGATGCTCTGAAAACGAAAGTCACTGCCATGGGCTATGATGTCAAAAACGTCAAAGTTGAAGATGGATGTTACGAAATCTACGCCATCAAGGATGGTAAAAAGGTTGAAGCCTACCTTAACCCTGTGACAGCGGAAGTTGTTCGCGAGAAGTTGGATGACTAATATGTCCAATCAAGAAACCGGCCGCGATTTGCGGCCGGACTCAGTAAAAGTCTGGGATCCGTTCGTCAGAATTTTCCATTGGTCATTGCTTGGGTTATTCGTATTTGCCTATTTCACTGGCGATGAATGGGATAAGGCCCATGAATTGGCCGGCTATATTATTGCAGGGCTGATTGCGCTGCGTATTGGCTGGGGCATCATTGGTTCAAAACATGCCCGTTTTTCTGACTTTGTTTATCGTCCGACCACCGTTCTGGCATTTGTTCGAGATTCAATTGCCCTGAAAGCAAAACGCTATATTGGACATAACCCCGCTGGAGGAGCGATGGTGATTGCATTGATGCTCGCTATCATCGCAATTTCTATCTCTGGATACATGATGACTACGGACATGTACTGGGGAACACAATGGGTTGAGGACGTACATGAAATTTCGGTAAATGGCACTCTTGTTCTTGTCGGTCTTCACGTAGCTGGCGTTGTTTTGGCAAGCTTTGAGCACAAGGAAAATCTTGTGAAGTCCATGTTCACAGGACGGAAGCGCCGAAACTGATCTTAGCGTATCGGCGTTGCCGGGTGGCCAAACACGTCTCTGACCATCCGGCAATCTTTACAAATAGAGGTATCAGTAATTGACCCGCATTAGACAGTGATTTTATTCGAACTAAAGTGAAAGTTCGAAAACCAAAAAAAAAATTTGACGAACCAACCGATTTGACTATCCATGAACTATCTGGCCGTAAGCGATCTGGGCTAAATAGTGGAGTTGAATTGGGATGAAGAGTCAAACGCGTGTTGTAGTCATCGGCGGCGGAATCGCCGGATGTTCCACTTTGTATCACCTCACGCAGGAAGGTTGGACCGACGTTGTATTGGTCGAGCGAAATGAGCTGACATCTGGCACAACCTGGCATTCGGCAGCCCAGGTGACCAATTTTGGCATGACCCAGACAATGGTTGGCCTGAAAAGTCATTCGATAAAACTCTACAAGGAATTGGCTGAAGACCCGGAATATCCGATCAATTATCACCATGGGGATGGTGGCATCCGATTGGCAAACTCCCAAACTACCATGGACGGCTACAAGCATTTTGCCAGCATGGCCAAAGGAATGGGCGTTGAATACGAGATCATTGACGCGCAAGAGTGCGCCAGAAGGCATCCGCTGATCACCACAGAGCGCCTGATGGGCGGGCTTTGGGATCCGATGGACGGCGATATTGATCCGGCACAGCTTTGCCAGGCGCTGGCTCGACGTGCCAGAAACGCCGGCGCAGAAGTTTACAGGAACACCCCTGTCACAGGCCTGACCCAGCACAAGGATGATAGCTGGACCGTTCACACGGAGCATGGCGACATTGATTGTGAGATCGTTGTGAATGCCTGCGGTTACCGGGTTAATGAGGTCGGCGCGATGATGGGCGTTGAGCATCCTGTCGTATCGATGGAACACCAGTATTTTCTAACAGAGCCGATCCAGAAAATCGTGGATTTTGGCAAACGCGTTCCACTGCTGCGTTGTCCAATTGATGACTTTTATTCGCGCCAGGAAAAGCAGGGCCTGCTGGTTGGGTTTTATGAACAAGACTGTAAGACTTGGGGCCTTGAGGGCATTGACCCTAATTTCGTCAACGCTCTTTGTCCGGATGATCTTGACCGGGTTATGCCGGTTCTGGAAAATGTTTTCAAGCGCATGCCAGCGCTCGAAGAAGTTGGCATTCATTCGGTCATCAACGGACCGATTACTTACACAATTGATGGTGCGCCATTGGTTGGTCCCATTCCGGGCAAGCGCAATGCTTTTTGTATCATTGGCCTTCGTGCGGGTCTTGGCGAAGGCGGCGGCCATGGCTGGCTATTGGCTCAACAGATTGTCCATGGCGAAGCGCAATATGATACCTGGGTCATTGATCCAAGACGCTTCACTGGCCATGCAACAACCGAACTGACTGCCCTCAAGGCAATTGAAGACTACCAAAACGAGTTTCGTTTTCACCTGCCCCATGAGCATCGTCCGGCAGGACGCCCGATGAAAACTACGCCTTTGACACCTTTGCTCGCAAGAGAAGGAGCCGAATTTGGCGTTGTCAATGGCTGGGAGCGCGTAGCCTATATCAAGCCAAGTGCGGATTTTCATGAAACCCATGGCTTCAAATTCAATGAGACCTTTGACGTTGTCGGTGATGAAATCAAAGCCGTGCAAACCGGTGTCGGACTAACAGAGGTTAACGGGTTCAACCGCTTTGAAATAACAGGCTCTGGTGCCAAGCAATGGCTGGACACACTGTTCTGCGGTAGCGTTAAACGCAAAAAGGGACGTGTGGCGCTCGGCTATCTGCTCAATGATTATGGTAATATCAAAGGGGAAGCGACCCTTGCCTATCTGGAAGATGACAAAATCTGGTATGGCTCGGCTGCCGCCTCAGAATATCACGATATGGACTGGCTCAAAAAACATCTGCCAAAGGATGGCTCAGTTGAAATCAAAGCGCTGACGAATGAGCATACCATTCTTGTGCTGGCGGGACCAAAATCTCGAGCTGTTCTTCAAGCGGTATCTCGCGATGACTGGTCAAGCGAAGCCTTCCCTTGGCTGAGCGTGAGAAAAGCATTTATCGGCATAGCGCCGGCTATTGTTATGTCGGTCAGCTTTTCGGGCGAGCTTGCCTATGAAATTCATGTTCCCAATAACCAGCTTACATCAGCCTATCTTGCCTTGAGAAAAGTCGGCGATGAGCATGGATTGAAACTGTTTGGTTCTCATGCGGTCGAATCCATGCGGCTTGAAAAGGGATACCGCCACTGGAAGGCTGATTTGATTACCGAGTTCACGCCTCATGAATCTGCCCTGTCCCGTTTTGTGAAGGCTGACAAAGAAGATTTTGTCGGCAAGGCAGCATTGTTGAAATCAACCCCGAAGACTGCATTTGTGTCACTGGTTCTGGATTGTGATCATGCGCCTGCCCATGGCGGGGACAGCATTGTCTCCGATGGGAAAGTCATTGGCACAATAACATCCGCAGGATGGGGATATCGCACAGGCAAAAACATCGCCATGGGATTTGTCAATCCGGCCTATTCGGAAATCGGAACGGTGATGGCTGTAGAAGTCATTGGCGAGCCGGTTCGTGCTGAAGTCGTGCCGGAATGTCTCTATGACCCTGAAAATAAACTGGTGAAGGCCTAGGGTCAGGGAATGAACGATTTTGCCTGACCAAGGGGATTGATCAGGTATCCAGATTGGCAACGCTCAAGGCATTTTCCTGAATGAAGTTTTTGCGCGGCTCTACTTCATCCCCCATCAAACGAGAGAACAAATCATCGGCATCTGCTGCATCATTGACTTTCACTTGAAGCAGGGTGCGCTCGTCAGGATCAAGCGTGGTTTCCCAAAGCTGATCAGGGTTCATCTCACCAAGACCTTTATAGCGCTGAAGTGAAACACCTTTTTTCCCAGCCTCAAAGACTTGGGTCAGCAAGGCGCGTGGGCCGGAAATAGGGTAATTCATGTCCTTACGATGGAAAACCGCAGGCTTGCCATATACATCCTGAAGCTTTCCGGCGAGCTGATCCATCCGCATGGCGTCGGCTGAACCGATCAAGGCCATATCGATATCGGCAACCTCTTTGACTCCGCGAACCATTCGCTCGAAATACAATCCGCCCTCGGGGCGAAGAACCGCAGTCCAGCCGCGCTCTGTTTCTTCGGCGATGAGATCAAGACGGCGGGCGACATAATTTCCAGCTTCCAATGCAAGATCGGAATTGCTCATCAACTCCACATTGAGCGCACCGGCAATAGCAGCCTGCTCTACGACATCCTTGTTGTAGCGGGAGTGAATGTTGGAGAGCAAAGCCCTGAACACCAGGGCCGTTTCAACAACGTCGCGCAAATCCTGATTGATCCGAACTTCCCCGGTTGAAATTTCAAGGCGGGCCTCATCAAGACCGCCATCGATCAAAAAGGCCTCCATGGCCTTTTCATCCTTGAGATATTGGGACGACTTGCCTCTTGTCACTTTATAGAGCGGCGGCTGGGCGATATAGATATGACCACGCTCAATCAGTTCCGGCATCTGGCGGAAGAAGAAAGTCAGCAGCAGGGTTCGAATATGGGCCCCATCCACATCCGCATCGGTCATGATGATGATTTTGTGGTAGCGCAGTTTTTCGATATTGAATTCATCCTTGCCGATGGATGTTCCTAGCGCTGTGATCAGTGTCCCGATTTCCTGGCTGCTAAGCATTTTGTCAAAACGGGCTCGCTCGACGTTCAAAATTTTACCGCGCAAAGGAAGAATTGCCTGATTGGAACGGTCCCGGCCCTGTTTGGCAGAGCCGCCGGCACTGTCCCCCTCGACCAGGAAGACTTCAGATTTGGCCGGATCGCGTTCCTGGCAATCAGCCAGCTTTCCTGGCAACGACGAAATATCAAGGGCGCCTTTGCGGCGGGTCAATTCGCGGGCCTTCTTGGCCGCTTCCCTTGCTGCGGCAGCTTCAACAACCTTGCCCACAACAATACGGGCTTCTGCAGGATTCTCTTCAAGCCACTCATTCAGTGTCTGATTGACCAGACCTTCAACAGCAGGACGCACTTCGGACGAAACAAGCTTGTCTTTGGTTTGGGAGGAAAATTTCGGGTCTGGCACTTTAACCGACAGGACACAGGTCAGACCTTCGCGGCAATCATCGCCCGTCAGAGAAATCTTTTCCTTTTTCAAAATGCCCGAACTTTCCGCATAACCTGTAACCTGACGGGTCAGCGCACCACGAAAACCAGCCAAATGGGTTCCACCATCGCGTTGGGGAATATTGTTTGTAAAGCAGAGCACATTCTCATGGTAGCTGTCGTTCCACCAAAGCGCGACCTCGACAGAAATTCCATCTTTTTCAGAATTGAGATAAATCGGCGCTTCGATTTTCGGAGCGCGATTGCGATCGATATAACGCACAAATGCTTCCAGACCGCCTTCATAATAAAGCTCGGTATTAACCGGTTCAGCGCCGCGCTTGTCAGCAAGGAGAATGCGGGCGCCAGAATTCAGGAATGCCAATTCCCGCAAACGGTGTTCAAGGGTCTTGTAGTCAAATTCGACCATGGTGAAGGTATCAGTCGATGGCAGGAAAGTGACTTCGGTTCCGGTTTCGTCTGGCGGGCACTCCCCGATCACTTCCAACGGGCCGTCAGAAACACCATGGGTAAAACTCATGGAGTGAATCTTGCCCTGCTGGCGAATGGTCAATTTCAGATGAACCGAAAGGGCATTCACCACAGAGACACCAACGCCATGGAGACCGCCTGAAACCTTATAGGAATTCTGGTCGAACTTTCCGCCTGCGTGAAGCTGGGTCATGATCACTTCTGCAGCGGACATGCCTTCACCGGAATGTATTCCGGTCGGAATCCCGCGACCATTATCCGTTACGGTGACGGAACCATCTGGATTAAGCGTTACAGTGACGCGGTCCGCATGGCCTGCAAGCACCTCATCAATGCCGTTATCCACCACCTCATAGACCATGTGATGCAGGCCGGAGCCGTCATCCGTATCCCCGATATACATGCCCGGACGTTTACGAACGGCATCCAACCCCTTGAGAACCTTGATCGATTCCGCGCCATATTCGGCCGCATTTGCCGGACTATTCTCGTTCGGTGTTTCGGGTGTATCACTCATGAAATTTTCCGCTTTATTGCCGTATTTCGCCGATCAGAATCAGTGATTCGAATCGACCCATTTTCATGAGTAGATATAGGCTTTTTATGCTCAAAAACCAAATTTTCGAGGCATTTCTATACACATGGCTACAATTGCATGAGGACAGAAAAATTTAGTTTCAGGTGGAGCAAGTCTCTACCTGAATTTGAATTCCATCAAGATCGCAGACATTAATAACAATGACGCTAGTTTCAGCAGGGAGGGGAGCTACTCTCCCAACCCGTCAAACAGCGCCGTTGAAAGATAGCGTTCGGCAAAGCTTGGAATGATTACAACGATATTCTTGCCCTCAAACTCCTTGCGCTTTCCGACCTTGATAGCGGCTGTCAGCGCTGCGCCGGATGATATACCGACGGGTACACCTTCCAGTTTCGCGACTTCACGGGCCATGGCAAATGCCTCGTCATTGGTGACTTGCACAATTTCATCATAGATTTTTGTATCCAGCACACCCGGTGCAAAACCGGCGCCAATACCCTGAATTTTGTGAGGACCAGGAGCGCCACCAGACAGGACCGGCGAATCCTTCGGCTCCACAGCAACAATGTGGATCTTCGGATTTTGCTTTTTGAGATATTTGCCAGCGCCAGTAATGGTTCCGCCAGTGCCAATTCCTGAGACAAAGGCTGCAACTTTACCTTTCGTATCGTTCCAGATTTCAGGACCCGTGGTCTTGTTGTGAATGGCCGGGTTGCCGGGGTTCTCAAACTGCTGGGGAACAATCGCATCTTTCGTCTCCGCGGCAAGTTCTTCTGCTTTGGCAATCGCGCCCTTCATACCCTTTGGCCCTTCTGTCAGAACCAGCTCTGCGCCAAGAAGAGCAAACATCTTGCGACGTTCAATAGACATTGTTTCAGGCATGGTCAGGATCAGGCGATAGCCTTTTTGAGCAGCCGCAAAGGCAAGTCCAATACCGGTATTGCCGGAGGTCGGCTCAATCAAAACCGATTTCCCTGGTTTGATAAGACCTTTTTTCTCCATTGTCTCAATCATGTTCACGCCGATGCGATCCTTGACCGAGGCAATGGGGTTAAAGAACTCCAGCTTGGCAAGCAGATTTGCTTTGACACGGTGCTTCTTGGCCAGCTTGTCCAATCGGACAATCGGGGTATCCCCAATCGTCTCTATGATATTCTTGAATATTTTTCCTCGGCCTGGGGTCTTCGCCATTTCACTACTCCTGAAAATTTCCAAATTTGGCGGTAACTTAACCAGAACCAAACTGATTTGGCCAGAACGTTACGCATGCACAGGTCGTTGAAATCAGAAGTTTCATGCTCGAAATCTATTGTACAGAGGAAGGTTTTGCTTTTAGGGCCACAAATGATAGGTCGACATTCCGCTATTCCGGCCTATTTGATATGTAACAAAATAACCGAATGGATGGCTGAATGTTGGAGAGATTTGCAAGCGCAGGAGAACCATTGCGCGTGATCGTGATTGGCTCTTCGGGCGGCATCGGCCAAGCCGTCGTTCGCAAACTTATATCAAGCGAACAGATTGACAAAGTATTTTGCCTGTCTCGAAATGGCCGAGACGGCTCGCATCAAAAAATTCAGTCTGTCAAAATGGATTTGACTGACAGTCATAGCATCGAAAATGCAGCTTCAATTGTTCAGGAGCGCGGCGAGATTGATCTTGTAATCATTGCCAGTGGCATCTTGCATGATGAGACCGTCGCCCCTGAGAAAGACTGGAAGCAGATGGATGGCGCAAGCATGGCAAAAGTATTTGCGGTCAACACAATCGGACCTGCCCTCGCGATGGCCCGTTTCGGCGATCTGCTCCCCCGTGACCGGCCATCCATGATGATAGCCATTTCCGCACGGGTAGGCAGCATCTCTGATAATCGAATGGGCGGATGGTACAGTTATCGTGCCTCGAAAGCCGCCCTAAACCAGATTATCAAAACCTATTCCATTGAGCTGAAACGCAAGCGCAAACAAGCTATTGTTCTTGGCTTTCATCCCGGCACCGTATCCACCGATTTATCTGAACCTTTTCAGAGCAATTCTCATGAACGATTCACTCCGGAACAATGCGCGGACTATTTGCTCAATGTGATCAATACTGCCAGCGCGGAAGAGAGTGGCAATGTCCTTGATTGGGCTGGTAAAACGGTTCCAGCCTGATCCAATGATCAGCAATAGCGGTTGAAGATATTTTCGAGCATTTCCTGCCGACCGGAAACTGGCTCGGGGCGGATATCTTCTTTTTCCACCCAGGCAGCAATGTCATCCAATGATGTCTTACCAGCCAGCATTTTTGCGGCGCCCTCATGCTTCCAATTGGAGTAACGTTTCTCAACAAAGTCAGTCAAAGGCCCCTCCTCAATCAGTCTGGCCGCTGCTTTCAAACCTCTTGCGCAACAATCCATACCGCCAATATGGGCAATCAGCAGATCATCAGGATTGATTGATTGCCGGCGAAGTTTGGCATCAAAATTTGTGCCGCCTGTCGTAAAGCCACCGCCTTTTAGGATTTCATAATAGGCGAGCGCCATTTCCGGCACATTGTTCGGAAACTGATCCGTATCCCAACCGGACTGGTAATCATTGCGGTTCATGTCAATGGATCCCAAAATCCCCAGAGCATTGGCAGTGGCCAATTCATGCTCGAAGGAATGACCCGCCAATATTGCATGGCCTTGCTCGATATTTACCTTGACCTCGTTCTCCAGTCCGTGGCGCTTCAAAAATCCATAGACGGTTGAAACATCATAATCATATTGGTGTTTTGTGGGTTCCTGAGGTTTTGGCTCAATCAGAATTGCACCCTTGAAGCCGATCTTGTGCTTGTACTCAACAACCAGATTGAGGAAACGACCCATTTGGGCATCTTCGCGTTTCAAATCGGTATTGAGCAAGGTTTCGTAGCCTTCGCGGCCACCCCACAAAACATAATTCTCCCCGCCAAGGCGATGGGTTGCATCAAGACAGGTTTTGACAGTCGCTGCAGCAAAGGCGAACACCCTTGCATCAGGATTTGTCGCAGCGCCGGACATATATCGGCGATGGGAGAAGAGATTAGCCGTACCCCATAAGAGCTTTTTACCGGTCTCTTCCTGCTTCTTGGCAAAATAGTCGACAATCTCTTCCAGATTGCGTGTGTTCTCCGCAAAGGACTGACCCTCGGGCCGAACATCTGCATCATGAAAACAATAGTAAGGTACGCCGAGGGCGGTAAACATTTCAAAAGCCACATCCGCTTTCAGCTTTGCGGCCTCCATCGTGTCGCCCATCTTGTCGGCGAACCACGGACGTTCAAAGGTCTGGCCGCCAAACGGGTCATTGCCCGGCCAACAAAAATTATGCCAATAGCAGACAGCAAAACGGAGATGGTCTTCCATCCGTTTTCCAAGCACCACTTCATCAGGATGATAATGCTTGAAGGCCAAGGGATTTGTGCTTTCCATCCCTTCATGGGGGATTTCTGTAATGTCGCCAAAAAAGCCTGTGGTCATATCGTTTCCTTATCAGTTCAATTCTTTGGTAGCCTGGTAGAGCTGTTTGTATTTTTCATGGACCTCGGCAAATGCGGATACCAGTGTTTCATCAGGTTCAATAACGCGGGAAATTTCAGGCGGTGTGCAAACCGCTTCAGGGTCAAGACCTTCTGCGGCCATCAAACCCAAGCGTGCTGCGCCAAAGGCTGCGCCAAAATCCCCGTCAGCGGGAATATCGACGGGTATATTCAAAACGGTTGAGATGACTTCAAGCCAGTATTTCGAGCGGGAGCCGCCACCAACTGCTGTTACCCTATCCAGCCTTGTTCCGGCTTTTTCCAGCGCATCCATATTATCCTTCAGGGCAAAGGCAACGCCTTCGACAACCGCTTGCGCAAGACACTGCGATCCGCTGGCATGATCCAGCCCCGACAACATTCCTCTCGCTTTGGCATCATTATGCGGGGTTCGCTCACCGGACAAATAAGGCAGGAAAGTCACTTTGCTAGGGGCTTTCAATTTATCGCCTAAGGACGAAGTTAACTCGGCAGCAGATTTTCCCGTCAGCGAGGCAAGCCAATTGATCGAGTCTGTAGCCGACAGGATAACACCCATTTGATGCCAGGTATCAGGCACTGCATGACAAAAGGCATGGACCGCGCTTTCAGGACTGGGCAGGTATCGGTCATTGGCCGCAAACAAAACGCCTGAGGTACCAAGCGAAGCAAAGGCCGATCCTGATTTGACCGTTCCCATGCCAATGGCAGTTGCTGCATTGTCGCCAGCGCCTCCGGCAATCGTAACACCGCGCTTCATCCCCCAGCGATTTGCCAATTCATCTTTCAACACTCCTGAGGGTGCATTGCCCTCAACAAGTCCCGGCATTTGATCCAAAGACATGGAAGAAGCTTCAAGCAATTCCGGCGACCACTTGCGCGCACCTGTGTCGAACCAAGAGGTTCCGGCCGCATCAGACATTTCCGATACAGCGTCTCCGGTCAGCCAAAACCGCAGATAGTCCTTTGGCAGCAAAACTTTCGCGAATTGGCTAAAAATCTCCGGTTCATGGTTTTTTACCCAAACCAGCTTGGGTGCTGTAAAGCCGGGAAATACGATATTGCCTGAGATCTTGCGGAAAAGCGGGTTGTTATCAAGCGCTGCTGCCTCCGCATGGCTGCGCGTATCATTCCACAAGATACAGGGCCGGAGCACTTTACCTGTTTTATCGAGCAAGGTTGCCCCGTGCATTTGGCCGGAAAAGCCGATGCCTTTGACTGATGAAAGCGGCGCTGCGAACCCACGCTTGAGTTCGTCCATCGCATTCTCGGTAGCGGCAATCCATTCTTGCGGGTCCTGTTCGGACCAGCCTGAATGGGGGCGTGAAACGGTCACTGGCGAAGAAGCCGACGCAATAATCTGTTGGGCTTCATCCATCATCAGAACCTTGACGCCTGATGTTCCCAGATCAATTCCCAGATACATCAGGCTGGTGCCATGGCACCTGGCCCGGGAATGGCTGCAGGTGGGCATTTGCCAAGAATGATCATGCCAAGCACCTCATCTTTTGTAACGTCCGTTGTTTTTGCATGGCCAACCATCTGCCCGTTTTTCATCACAGCGACGCGGTCCGCGAGATCAAACACGTCATGAATATCATGGCTGATAAGGAAGATGCCGATACCTTCCTTTTTCAACTGCTTGATGAGATCGCCAACCTGTTCGGTTTCCTGCGGACCCAAGGCTGCTGTCGGCTCATCCATGATCAAGATACGGGCGTTGAACAAAATAGCCCGTGCAATCGCGACTGACTGGCGCTGACCACCTGAAAGTTTGCTGACCGGCTCCTTGAATCGCTGGAAATTAGGGTTAAGCCTGCCCATTACCTGGCGGGCTTCAGCCTCCATTGCAACATCATCAAGAGTGCCCCAGGCAGTACGCAACTCACGGCCCAGATATAGATTGGCCGCTGCATCCACATTGTCGGCTACAGCAAGAGTTTGATAGATCGTCTCAATACCATAGGCTTTCGCATCCCGGGGATTATTGATGACGACCTCTTCACCATTGATGAAAATCTTGCCGCTGTCTTTTTTGTAAGCGCCTGATAGAATCTTGATGAGCGTGGATTTGCCCGCACCATTATGGCCAAGCAATCCAACGACCTCGCCGGGGAACAAATCCACCGAGGCATGATCCACCGCCTTGATACCACCAAAGGCAATCGAAATGTCCCGCATTTCCACCAGAGGTGTTTTTCCAGAATTGTCTGTCATTTTCTGTCTCCCTACCTCACCTTTATTTCGCTCTGCGGCGGTAAATTGTGTCAAGCCACACGGCCACAACAAGTACGCTGCCAACCACCATTTGCTGGATCGCCGCGTCAAACCCGATTAACACCATACCGGTCTGAAGCGATTGCATTACGATTGCACCAAGGATCGCTCCATAGATCGTTCCTATGCCCCCGGCAAAAGACGTACCGCCAATCACTGCCGCTGCGATGACGTAAAGCTCATCCAATGTACCGAGATTGTTCGTCGCCGAATTCAATCGCGCGCTGGCGATCACAGCAGAAAGGCCGCATAAAAAACCCATCAGCGCGAAAATCTTCACGGTCACCCATTTGGTATTGATGCCTGCCAATTCCGCAGCTTCCGGATTGCCGCCAATAGCAAAGACATATCTGCCGAAGCGCGTGCGCGACGTCAGGAAGGTCATGAAGATGCCAACTGCAATGAGGATCAGAACCGGAATGGCAAAGCCATGGGCAATAACAAGTTCTTCAACCGGGGTTTGAATGTTGTTTGCCGCCACATATTGGCGAACAATACCTGTTGGCCATGGATAAGAGTTGACCAGCAATACAAAGCCGATGGTCAAGCCACATCCGGCGGCAGCCAGTAATATTTCTGCCCACATGGGACGGAGTGGAAATTTGAATCTTTTGCGTTGGCGGCGCCCCATATAGAGCATTGCCATAATGCCAAGACAGGCGATGATGCCAACAGCCCAGCTTGCCCAAAATCCGACGGAGCCATAAGGCCCGCCACCCAGCAATTGGAAGGTGCTGTCGACGGGAGAAATTGTTTCGCCGCGGGCGAGCAAAAACGCAGCACCGCGCCAAACCAAAAGGCCGCCAAGAGTGACGATAAAGGCCGGAATTCCGAGATAAGCCACGAGGAAACCATGAAAGCCGCCAATCAATGCGCCAACGACCAGGCCAAACACGACTGCAATGATCCAGATGGCCGGATGGCCGAGACCGATATATTCGGGCAAAATCCAGACCTGCAAAATCGCCATCGACATGGCACAAAACCCGAGAATGGAGCCAACGGATAGATCAATATGGCGCGTAACGATCACCAGCACCATGCCTGTTGCCATTACACCAATGGAGGCCGTTTGAACGGACAAGTTCCATAGATTTCTTGCGGATAGAAATGCGCCCGCGCCCGAACCGCCCAGCAAGACGGAGTCGCGGCCCAATACAATCGCTGCGTAAAGGTCAAATCCGATCCAGATCAAAACCAGAGCACCAATCATCCCAAGGAGGCGAACATCTATTTCTGTGGCTCTCAGAAAGCGCGTCATGACGCCTTCGTTTTCAACGCGTGCAGCGCCTGCTTGCAAGCCAGTTGCCTGACCGGATTGATGTTGATTATCGCTCACTGGGACCCCCATGTCCGAAATTGATCAATTATATTAGCCGCACAACAAAGGCAGAGACGGCCTGAATTCGGAAAAAATGTTGTCTAAATCTGCGCCGATAACCGGATCGGCGCAGAGTATTTCAATTGAAGAGATTAGCAGCCAGCAACGCCAGCCATTGCACCTTCACAGACTTTGTCTTTGGCAATATGGCCTGCATCAATAACTACATCGATGTTGTCTTTGGTGATTGGTGTTGGCGCAAGGAAGATTGCGTTCATCTCAACTCCATTCGCGCCGCCAGACCATTTTACAGCATCCGGGATATCAGCAAGGGCTTTGCCATCAGCAAGCATTGCAGCAATATCACCAGCTGCCTTACCGAGTTGGCGGGCATCTTTCCAGACAGACACAACCTGTGTTCCGCGAGCAACGCGGTTCAGCGCAGCATGGTCACCATCTTGTCCACCAACCGGAATGTTAAGGCCCTGAGCAGCAAGGGCTGCAATTGCGCCGCCTGCCATGCCGTCATTTTCAGCCAGAACAGCATCAACAGCATTGCTGTTTGCAGTCAGGATTTGTTCCATGTTTTTCTGGGCATTGTCTGGCTTCCAGCCATCGGTGAATGCTTCACCAACAATCTTGATTTTGCCAGCTTCAACATCAGCGCCGATCACTTCCATCATGCCTTCAAGAAGGAACAATGCATTCGGATCACCTTTGTCACCTTTGATGATGGCGTAGTTACCTTCAGGCTGAACCGCCTTGACGGATTCAGCAATGATACGGCCAACGCCTTTGTTGTCGAATGTCAGGTAGAATGCGCGTTCATCTTCGATCAAGCGGTCATAACCCAAGACAGGAATGCCTTCAGCGGCAGCTTTATCGACTGCTGCGCCAACGGCGCCAGAGTCAACAGACAAGATCACCAATGCATTTGCGCCCTGAGCGATCAGGCTCTCAACATCTGTCAATTGCTTTGCAGCAGAGGCTTGCGCATCAGCTGAAATATATTCATCGCCATTGGCTTCAATGGCGGTCTTCATGGCAGCTTCATCAGTTTTCCAGCGCTCTTCCTGGAAGTTAGACCAGGATACGCCAATTTTCTTGCCTGCAGCTTGAGCAGCAGAACCGTAAGACGTCACAACAGCAGCGCTGATGATCAAGGCTCCAAATAATTTTTTCATAGAAATTTCTCCCATAAGCCCGATCGGGCTGCGTTTTAGATGGTGAGTCATGCAACATCGCGGACCCGCTAGCATAGTAGCAGGTTTTATTCCTGATGGTGATGCAGTCCTCCCTAAATCTGCCAAGATACTTTATTTTCTCGACAGTCGAGAAAATAAATGCCAGACTTTTTCTAGGGAGTCAATCTCCTAAAATTGATGACAACAAAGGAAACGGGAAATCTGAAACTCCCATGCTAATGAAAGCTGGCAGCGATACATTAAGAACCCACAACCGGGCTTTGGTGCTTTCAACCATGCGCCAGCTGGGGCCGGTATCACATACGGAAATTTCAGAATGGTCTGGTCTCAGTTCTGCAACGGTTTCTGCAATAACCCATGAGCTTGAACAACAGAAAATCATCATCCGCCAGGAACAAAAGCCTTCTAGCGGACGGGGCCGCCCGCGTGTTGCTTTTGTTCAAAACGCTGAATGCGCCTTCATTGCAACAGTGCGCATTTTATATGATGCGGTTGAATATTCCCTTGTTGATTATTCAGGAACCTTGAAGGACCGCTTTGAAATCAAGCGCAATTTTGTGAGCGATAGCAGAGATCATTTTATTGATCATTTTGTTCAAGGCCTGGATCGCCTGGCTGAACGATCCGACCTTGCCAGGGATCAGATACTGACGATTTCGATTACCAGCAAAGGGCTGGTTTCACGGGGCACACCGGTCCTTTTATGGTCACCGGTATTTGCCGATGAGCGAATTGATTTTGAAGAAATTCTGCGCCCATACTGGAAGGCGCTGATCACCTTGAAAAACGAGACGCGCTTTGCGGCCAGAGCTGTCGCGGAAAAATCCCGCAAGAACGAAATGCGCCATCACTATGGTGATCATGCCACGCTTTCGCTTGACCACAGCATCGGCCTTGGCATTGCCGGAGCAGATGGCGCAGGCAAAGTGCGCTCCTTTGCACCGCCCTTCGGACATATGGTGCATGATCCTGACGGGCCCAAATGCCGATGTGGTTCCAAAGGCTGTATCGAATCCTATTCAGGGTTTTATGGAATTTTGCGAATAGCATTCGAAGTGTCACCGGATGCCATTCCGGCCAAATTCATACCTTTTGAAGAAATGGAAAAAATCGCGCAACAGGCCCGGGAAGGCGACCGGATGGCCGGCTACGCATTTCGTCAGGCCGGGGACGTGATCGGAATGGGCCTGTCCCGGCTGCACAGCTTTCTGGGAACCATGCCGATTACCATCACAGGGCCCGGTGCGAATTTTCTGGATTTGATGTTGCCAAGCATGGAAGTCCATATCAAAAACAATTTACAGGTCAGATTTGAAAATATGCCAGCCTTGACGGTCGAAATGAACGAGGCAGGCCTTATCTATGAAGGCAATGTGCAAGCGTCCCTAGGAGAGCTGGATGTGAATGTTATTGCCAAAAGGAAATTGCAGGAAAGCGAATGATGGTTTTGGGAGGTAGAAAACTATTTGGCACCGGGATTGTTTATATGACGCTCGCCCTAGGCATCAATATTGCACAAGCCACAGATGCATCGATAAAAGAACCATGGGCTGAAAAGACCATAGAACTCGATGCGTCTTCACCTGTCCCCAAGGGCATATTGTCCAATGACGCTTTTGAAGCGCTACGCAAAAAGGGCGAGGCACTTTTTACAGCGCGCTTTACGGAGACCGATGGCGCTGGAAGGCCAAATGCCACTCAAGCCATTTTACCCACCAAAGCCCGCAGTGCCGCGCAAAACCGTTTCGCGCGGACCTCTGGCCCTGACGCTGCTGCGTGCTCCTCATGCCATAATGATCCGGTTGTTGGCGGGGCCGGCGACTTCGTCACCAATGTATTTGTATCTGAAGGATTTTCCAACGCAGATTTCGACAGCACAGACCCACAGTTTTCCAATGAACGCGGTACCAATCACTTATTTGGAGCTGGTCTGATAGAACTTCTCGCAAGAGAGATGAGCTTTGATCTGGCACAATTGCGCGATGATGTTCTAGCCGAAGCCGCAAAAAGCGGCTCTCCGGCCACCATCGATCTGGTCACCAAAGGCGTAAGTTTTGGGCAGCTAACAGCAATGTCCGATGGCCTGTTGGATGTATCGGCTATTGAAGGCGTGGATGATGATTTGATCATCAGGCCTTTTAGCCAAAAAGGTGTGATGACATCTCTGCGTCAGTTTACCATCAACGCCCTGAACCATCATCACGGTATGCAAGCCGTTGAGCGCTTTGGCGCGCGATGGACCGGAGAGACTGATTTTGATGAAGATGGCAAGCCTGATGAAATGGGCGAAGGCGATATTTCCGCTCTCGTTGCCTGGCAGGCCGAACTTCCTGCCCCGTCCCAGATTGTTCCGGTTGAATCGAACTGGCAGGAAGCGGCTAAAAAGGGGGCTGAACTGTTTTCAGATTTCGGTTGCGACAGTTGCCATGTCCAATCCCTACCGCTGAAATCACTGGCCTTTCAGGACCCCGGTCCTTTTGATGTTTCCGGTACGCTCAATATCACTTCAAGCGACAAAGCCGCCATGTATGACCTTTCCTTTAGGGCCTGGACTTCTTCGCTCAAGCGAAATGAAGAGGGCGAGATTCTTGTACCGCTGTTCGGCGATCTCAAACGGCATAAAATGACAGACCAGCGCAATGAACAATTGGGCAATGAGTTACTCTCGCAACGATTTGTCGACCGAAACATTTTTCTCACAAGCGAATTATGGGGCGTTGCCTCGACCGCCCCTTATGGACATCGCAATGATTTCACCACACTGGATGGCATCATTCGCGCCCATGGCGGCGATGCAGCCAAATCAGCAGGCAATTATGAAAATACGAATGACAGCGAGCGCTCTGCCTTGATTGCATTTTTAAAAACACTGGTGATCCGGCCATGAAAAAATCAAGGATCAAAGCGCTTCTTACTGTCGGAATGATTTACTTTATCGGGCAAAATGCAGCATTGGCCGAAGAGGCCAAAAACCCGTTCTTCTTTGACGTGCCGGATATGGAGGAAGTGGCTGAGGCTGCCGGCATTGACCATCAATATACGGGGCCATGGGAATATTTTGTGGGGGGCGGCGTCGCCAGTTTTGACTGCAATCAGGACAGGATGCCCGATGTCTTCTTGGCCGGTGGCAAAGGCCCTGCGCAGCTTTTCGTCAATCGGTCAAAAGCAGGCGGAAAACTCAAATTTGAAGCCAGTAAGCTTGGCCTGCCCGAGCGAGACATGAGCCGGGTATTGGGAGCCTACCCGATCAATCTCGACAATGATGCTTTTACGGATCTGGTTGTTCTGCGCCTGTCAGAGAATATTCTTCTTAAGGGTCTGGGCGATTGTAAATTTGAAAAGACAAATCGCGCTTTTTCGTTTGAAGGCGGACGCGAATGGACGACCGGCTTTTCAGCCGTTTTCGAAAGAGGTTCCGATTTTCCGACTCTGGCCTTTGGCAATTATGTGGACCGAACAGCGCCGGGGTCGCCCTGGGGAACTTGTCACAAGAACCAATTAATCCGCCCTGCCGATACCGCAAAAAATGTGCCCGATTATTCGAACAGCATTGCGCTTGAGCCTGGCTATTGTTCACTCTCTATCTTGTTCACGGATTGGAATGGATCGGGTGAGCCGGCTTTGCGTATCACCAATGACCGACAATATTATCGTGGCGGCGAAGAGCAGCTATGGCAAATCAATGCGGGTATGTTGCCGAAGCTTTACACCCAAAGGCAGGGTTGGAAAAAACTGACAATTTGGGGAATGGGTATATCCGAAACTGATCTGGATAAGGACGGCAGACCGGATTATGCGCTTTCCTCCATGGGTGACACAATGCTGCAAACACTGAACAAGGAAGCTGATGAGGAGCAGCCGGATTACCGAGATATTGCTTTTGAAAGGGCCATGACTGCTCACCGGCCTTACACGGGCGACGATACGCGTCCATCAACCGGATGGCATACGCAGTTTGCCGACTTCAACAATGATGCCCGGACGGATTTGTTCATCGCCAAGGGCAATGTGGAATCGATGCCTGATTTTGCCAGTTTCGATCCGGATAATATGCTGCTTGGTGGCCATGGCGGAACCTTTCATGAAATGGGAGAAAAGGCAGGCATTGCGTTAAATCGGCGGGGACGTGGCGCGGTGGTCGAGGACTTTAACGCGGATGGGATGCTCGACCTTTTGGTGGTTAATCGCAGCGAGAATGTCAGCCTGTTTCAAAACAAGGGATTGAAAACCGATTGGGGCCACGCACCGATGGGGAACTGGCTCTCAATCGAATTGCTGAATGGCAAGATTAACCCGGCTGCCATTGGCGCAAAGATAACTGTCAAGACCGGCAATCTCAGCCAAAGCAAGACCATTCAAATTGGCGGAGGGCATGCTTCGGGGCAGATCGGGTTCAGTCATTTCGGCTTGGGTGTTGCGGAACGCGCGACCGTGCGCATTCAATGGCCTGATGGAGACTGGAGTCCAGAATATCGATTGCATGCAAACAATTTTGTTCAGTTAAGGCGCGATAACCCAGAGCCGCTGTACTGGTATCCGCGCAAGGCGGCCCAGTAAATTCGGCAAATCTTAAAGCCCAGTCGAGCCGAAGCCGCCAGTGCCTCGATCTGTCTTTCCGGCCAATTCGTGCAACTCAAGTTTGGCCTGAATGACCGGAGCCGCAATCATTTGTGCAATGCGCATGCCACGCGTAACCTCAAATATCTCAGTACCATGATTGATGAGAAGGACACTCACTTCTCCGCGATAGTCGCTGTCTATGGTGCCTGGAGTATTGAGACAGGTGACGCCATGTTTGAAGGCAAGCCCTGATCTTGGCCTGATCTGAACTTCAAACCCATCGGGTATTTCAAAAATCAGACCGGTGGGAATCAGTATCCGCTTGCCCGGTTCCAGAAAAACTGGATCAGTGACCGCAGCGGGCAAATCCATGCCTGCGCTTCCATCGGTTTCATAGCGCGGCAGATTTAACCCCATTGCGTGGGGCAATTGGATTACATTGATTACAGGGCGTTTCTGGTTTGTCATCATCGTTCAATACCCTATCTGGCTTATCTGACTGGATGAATTGCTGGCATCGACTTTTGCATCGTCACTTACTTACGTCATTTGCTTACAATGGCAGCGCAGTCGTTTCCTTGATTTCTTCCATTACGAAAGATGCCGAAACATCGCTCAGGGGAACTTTCTCAATTAGACGCTGATATAGCAAGTCATAAGCCTTCATATCCGCAACCCGTGCTCTCAACACATAATCAAGATCGCCGCTCATTCGATAGGCAGCCGTTATTTGAGGAATAGAATTCACAGCCTGTTTGAATTTGGAAAGCCAGTCCGGATCATGGCTGGAGGTTCGTATGGAAATCATCACGGAAAGCCCAAGACCCAATTTCTCCGCATCAACAAGTGCGACCCGCGATTTGAGATAACCACCCTCTTCCAAGCGTTTGACTCGCCGCCAGCAGGCATTTCGAGACAATATTACGCGTTCGGACAGAGCGTCCGCTGTGAGCAATGCGTCTTTTTGCAACTCTCTTAATATTTTGAGATCAAATTCATCTAATCTTTCCATAGAAGAGATACTTATCCCAAAATCTTCTTTAAATAAAGGATAAATGGGACAAAATTAATGGAAAAGTGGATATTATCAGCAGCAATTAAACTGGAAGAGGCTATCTTGTGACACAAATCATTCAAAAACTATTTCTGGCGCATCCGGCAAAAGTCGAGGAGAATTACTTCGAGCATGCGGCATTTGCTTTCGGATTTTCCATGAAATTATTTGCCGCTGCTTTTGCTGCGCTTGTTCATGCTCTTATCCCTGCCCTATTTGAAAAAACTGCGAGTGGCATTATTCGCAAATTGTATGAGCGCACCCATAATCGCGGAAATTAAAATATGTGTCGTTGGGCAGCCTATTCCGGCAAACCGCTTTTCATCGAAGAAATTATCGCATCACCCAGCCATTCGCTGATCGAACAATCCCATGCGGCATCAGAATGCAAAACTGCAATTAATGGCGACGGGTTTGGCATTGCCTGGTACGGTGAGCACGAGGAACCAGGTCTTTATAATGATATTCTGCCGGCGTGGTCTGACAGGAATTTGCGAAATATCGCACGCATGGTAAAATCCCACTTGTTCCTTGCCCATGTTCGCGCCTCGACAGGCTCTCCCACCAGTCGCCAGAACTGCCACCCGTTCGCCCAAGGCAAATGGTCGTTCATGCATAATGGTCAGATTAGAGACTTTGACAAACTAAGACGGCCTTTGCAGATGATGTTATGCGATGACCTGTATAGCGCACAACGCGGCTCAACAGATTCTGAGCTGTTGTTTTTGCTGGCTCTCAACAACGGTTTGGACAAACAGCCACAGGCCGCGTTGTTAAAGACTGTAAAGGCGATTGAAAATACTGCCCGCTCAATCGGCCTAAATCCTCTGGTTCGTTTAACCGCGGCTTTTTCAAATGGGCGTGAACTGTTTGCCGTGCGTTATTCAACAGACACGATTTCTCCTACCTTGTATATTTCAAACAACAAAATCAATGGCGGGATTTGCCTCGTCTCTGAACCCCTTGATGAACACGGTCCCAATTGGCTCTCTATTCCGGCAAACCAATTTGTGACGATCTGCAACAACAGTTTCACGCATCAGCGTTTTTTTGATCGTTCTGGCCACGAAAGCAAAATGGGAATGGCTGCAGAATAAGAAGCAGCGCAAAGTGCCCCAGATCCTTATGCCTGGCTACGTTTTCTAACAGTGTCCATCCATTGATTTATTTTTCCTTCCAAGGCATCAGGCGAAATCGGTTTGGAGAGGTAATCATCCATCCCAGCCTCAATGCATTTTTCCATGTCGCCTTTGATCGCGTGGGCCGTTACGCCGATGATTGGCGTATGCGCTCCATGCTCTCTTTCCGATTCGCGAATGGCTGCAGTTGCCTCCAGACCGTTCATTTCCGGCATGGATACATCCATCAAAATAACCTTCGGATTATATTTCAGTGCCAGCTCGACCCCGAGTTTGCCATTTGAAGCGATCTCATAACTGTAGCCAATGCTTTCAAGTATCTGGGTAAACACGATCTGGTTTACCTGATTGTCTTCGCAAACCAGAATATCAACTTGGTGAACATCTTCTTTAACGTGAGATTGAGCTAAATTTACTTCACCTTCATTTACCTCAGAAGTCTGATTATCGCCTTCTCCAAGCCTGCTAACCGGCACATCAGGAATATCAACTGAGACACTCGGTTCAATTTTTCTCAAAGTCGGCTTCTGTTCAAAGTTGTTCTGCTCAAGGATGGCAATGATGTTTTCCAGCAGGAAAGAAGACCGGGCCGGCTTGGTCATATGTGCCTGAATACCCAGAGAAGAAAACACTTTTCCGTCTTCGGTCTGATCCACGCTGGTCAACATAATCACCGGAACGTTTGCCAGTGCCTTATCAGCCCGCATTTCGCGAACAACATCACCGCCGTTCATACCCGGCATATGATAATCAAGCACCACGCAATCGATGTTGACATTGTGCTCAATCGCTGCCCGCATTACCGCCAGGGCTTCAAAGCCATCAACAGCGGCCGCGCTGTCAAATTTCCAGGCGGTCATCTGCTCAGAAAGGATTGAGCGGTTTACCGCATTATCATCGACTATCAGTATTCTTGCTCCGGTAACATCCATTGGTACACGCTGCCTTTTTGTTTGTGTTTCGTGAGCTGGCATTTCAACTTCGAACCAGAAAGTTGATCCCTTTCCTTCTTCGGAAAAGACGCCAATTTCACCGCCCATAATTTCGACCAGTGACGAACAGATCGTCAGGCCGAGACCAGTTCCTTCATGCTTCCGGCTGGCGGAAGTGTCAGCCTGGCTGAATTTTTCAAATACAGACTTTGATTTTGCCTCCGGGATGCCAATGCCTGTGTCTTCGACCTCGAAGCGTAAACGCATCTTGCTTTCCGGCTGCCCTGCATCAGAGATGTTGCGGACGTTCACATAAACATGGCCGACTTCGGTAAACTTGACCGCATTGCCCATCAAATTGGTAATGATCTGCCGAATCCGGCCAACATCCCCAATCATGATGTCAGGCAATTGGGGATCAACCCGAACAATCAGCTCAAGGTCTTTTTCCGCAACCCTTGAGGAAACCAGTGTCGCCACATCTTCGATCGCTTCGGCCAAGGAAAATGGTGCTAAATCCAGCTCCATCTGACCGGCTTCGAGTTTCGAGAAGTCTAATATATCATTGATGATTGTCAGCAGGGATGCACCGGATTTAACGATGACATCGGTAAACATTTTTTGCTTGGCGTTAAGCTCAGTCTTGGTCAAAAGCTCTGCCATGCCCATCACGCCATTCATTGGAGTGCGGATCTCATGGCTCATATTGGCAAGAAATTCAGATTTGGCACGATCCGCGTCATGAGCGGCCATTTGAGCTTTTTTCAACGCCATCTGGCTTTCGACCACTGCCGTGACATTGCGCCCGGAACCATAATATCCAGTGAAATTACGTTCCGAATCGAAGGACGGACTACCGCTCACAGAAATCCAGACAACCTCTCCTTTTGGATTGGTCGTTTGGTAAATGTAGTCTTTGATTGCTTGACGTTCATCCATCGTTTGCAAGTGTTTTGACTGCTCTTCAGTCAAATCCACATCACGCCACAAATCCCTTCTGGTTTTACCAATGAGATCAGAAGGCACAAATCCGACAGCATCCTTGACGCCTTCAGAAAAGAATGTGAAGCGCAAGTCACTATCGGTTTCCCAAAACCAATCGGCAGAGGTTTCAGCAAAATTCTCCATTTTCTGCCTGTGCAAATCAATTTCATTGGCAAATTTTTGGAGCTTTTCCTCGCGGGCTTTCAATTCGGTTATATCTTTCACCGCGACGCAAGCATAATGATTACCTACTGGGTCGGTAATCCGGGTAATTGAGGTGATTGCAGACAAGTTATTGCCGTCTGGCCCCACAAAAGTCTCTTCAAACTCAATCTGATTGCCAGTCTCAATCACTGACAATTCACGCTCGTCATATTTTCTCGCACGATTTTCGCCCAGACATTCAGCGGTCGTCTTTCCGATGAGATCGATTTCCTGTTTGCCTAGAATTTCACAAAACTGTTTATTAACAAGACGGTACTGCATGTTCTTGTCTTTGATCAAAACAGCCGATGACATATTGCTCAAGGCGGCGGAAGAAAGGGCAAGCTCAGCTGTTTTTACAGCCAGTGCTTTTTCGCGGTTTCGAATTTCGGAAACATCTGTGATGGTGATACAGGCATAGGGTTCGCCATCATCTCCGATGATGCGTTTAACTTCTGTGAGAGATGTGATCCGTCTTCCATCGGGAAATTCCAGTACTTCTTCCTGGCTGTAGGCTTCCCCGGTTTGAATGGTCTTCAAATTTTTCGCGTCGAAATCAACAGAGGCTACTTCACCAAACAACTCGGCGGCCGTTTTCCCGATAATTTCTTCCACGGGCTTGCCAAACATGATGCCGAACTGGTCATTAGCGATGCAATATTTCAAATCCTTGTCGCGAACCAGTACGGCCGTCGACAAATCTTTCATTGCCGCTGAGGTCAGTTCCAGCAAATCACTCTTATCTTTTAGTCTTTGCTCTTTTAGCTTCTCTTCGGTGACATCACGCCGGAGGCTGACAATATTGCCATTGGCTAATTTCTGATCTGTCCGTGAAAGCCATCTACCGTCATGGGTTTGATAGACATGCGTTTCGCCCAATTCATCATTGCGCGCATTGGTTTTTAAGCGAGCCCACTCTTCCTCTCGGCCAATGGCTTCCTTGACTACGCCTGTTTCAGCAAAATCAACCATGATTTCAAAATAGGATCTGCCGATCTCGAATCGTGGAAAAGCCAACATCATTTCTTTGAATTCGGTGTTAAAGGTCAGGAGTCGATCTTCCGCATCCCAAACACCAACGGCATCAGGCAACACTTCAAGCATGCTGATCATCAACTCAGGCGTCAGCAGTTCAAAGTCTAAATATTTCGAATTTTGCTGCTCTTTGCTACTCTTCTGCGCCACGTCATCGGCCAGAGCCAACTTGTCTGTTTTTTTCATGTTATTCCCACATGTGTAGTCCAGTCGGCCCAATCCGGCTGCCAGAATGCGCCCCAAGCACATGCTGTATGGGAATATTAATAAAGCGTTATTCTTAACTTGAAGTAAATACGCAGACGGTTTGAGCGCCGTGCCCATCTGAATAAAGCTGGTCTAAATCATCACTTTGGAGTTATGGAAATGATGTGCAATTTTATCAGCGAGCCGTTTGGCAACCTCTCTTTTGGTTAATACCGGCCAAGCCTCTATGCCTGCTTCTGACACGATATTGACCCGGTTCTGATCTCCGCCCATGACGCCAGATGCTCCGCCAATCCCAGTATCAGTTGATACATCATTGGCGATAATCCAATCGGCCTTTTTGCGTTTCAGTTTTGCTTTCGCATGCTTTTCAATGTTTTGTGTCTCGGCGGCAAATCCGATCAAGAGATTTGGGCGTTTCTTATGATGGCCAAGACCTTTGAGAATATCCGGGTTTTCTGTCAACTCCAGGGAATCAGGTCCTTTGCCATCCTGCTTTTTCATCTTTTCGTCTGCTGCGTCTTTGGTTCGCCAATCGGCGACCGCAGCTACCATGACCGCAATATCCGCAGGCAATGCAGCTTCAACTGCTGCCTGCATTTCGCGGGCTGTGTTCACCTTGATGGTTTCGACCTTGCGGGGTGAGGCAATATTAACCGGGCCGCTGACCAATATCACTTCAGCACCCAGTTCTGCCAAGGCTTCTGCAATCGCATGACCCTGTTTGCCGGAAGAGCGATTGGCGATGTAACGAACCGGATCGATGGGTTCTTGGGTTGGTCCCGAGGTCACAATTGCGCGCTTTCCAAGTAGTGGTTTCTGGCGCGCGTCTAGCAAATCGCCCACGGCTTCCAGGATTTCCATCGGCTCTGCCATACGGCCGGTTCCCGCTTCTCCAGACTCGGCCATTTCGCCTGACCGTGGGCCAATGAAGTGGATTCCGTCCAGTTTCAAGGTTTCAAAATTGCGCCGGTTCGCGGGGTGTTGCCACATGGCTGGGTTCATTGCCGGTGCCAGTAATACCGGTTGATTGGTTGCCAAAAGGATAGTCGAGGCAAGATCATTTGCATGACCGGATGCCATTTTTGCCATGAAATCCGCTGTACAAGGAGCAACAAGTACAAGGTCACATTCGCGGGCCAATCTGATATGGCCAACATCCTGTTCATCTTCCCGGTCAAACAAGTCCGTATAGACTTTGTTCGCCGCCAAGGCCCCTACCGAAAGTGGCGTAACAAATTGCTCCGCAGCCTTCGTCATGACCGGACGCACTGCAACGCCACGCTCACGCAATCGGCGGATCAGATCAAGACATTTATAGGCGGCAATTCCGCCCGTGATAACCAGAAGTACTTTTTTACCGGCGGCTGGAAAACCGGAGAATTGTTCGGCGACAGAGGCTGAAGATTTTGAAACCTTTGCCTCCATAACCGGAGGTGTTGACACAGATGATTGGCTATTATTGATATTGGAGGCGCAGCCGGATTGATCCTGCGTTGAACCAGACAGTAAAAGCCGCGCTTCTTCTTCCATCGAGCGGCCATTCCTCGCGGCGCGTTCCCGCAAAGCCTGTTTGGCTTTTTCATCCAGATTTCTGATCGTAATACTTGCCATGACTGATAATATGGCAAATGATTGCATTGATTGCAAACAATGATTTCAATGCAATCAAATCCAATCCTCTATAACATTAGCAAATTGAACACCGATGCCATCGGCTTGGAGAATTATTGCGTCAGTTAATAAAACACCTGATAGGCCAGAATCCCGGCAATCACCCATAAGGCAATATGCCCCCATCTGGAATGACGCGCTTCAGCCTTGCCGATCTGCCGGATGGTTTCATGATCAAGTTTGAAGCCTTTTTCGCCCATGTCGGAGAATTCGCGGGAAAGCTTTTCAGCGCGATTAGACAATTCAGGCAGTTGGCGCATCAGGGAAAGCCCAGCCATCAGACCATCTTTGGCATCGGAAGCTATCCCGACGGGGCCAAGATTGAGCTTAATCCAGTCGCCAACCACAGGCTCTGCAGTTTTCCACATATTGAAAGACGGGTTCAGTGTTCGCGCCACGCCTTCAACGACTACCATTGTTTTTTGCAAAAGCAACAATTCCGGCCGCGCTTCCATGTCGAAGATTTCCGTGACCTCGAAAAGCAGGGTCAGCAATTTTGCCATGGAGATCGTCTCAGCAGACTGGCCGTGAATGGGTTCACCAATCGCTCGAATAGCCTGAGCAAAGCTTGCCACATCGTGATGGCGCGGCACATAGCCTGCCTCGAAGTGAACTTCCGCGACGCGCATGTAATCCCGGGTGATAAAACCAAAGAGTATCTCCGCGAGAAAACGACGCTCTTTTTTTCCTAACCTTCCAGCGATCCCCATATCGACCGCAACAATGTCACCATCGGGCGCAATAAACAGATTTCCAGGATGCATGTCCGCATGGAAAAATCCGTCGCGCAATGTATGGCGCAAAAAGGATTGAATGAGATTGGTTGCCAGCAGTTCCAGATCATGACCCTCGGCCTTGATTGCTGCGACATTGGATAGTTTGATCCCATCGACCCAGTCCATGGTAATGCAATCGCGACCAGATAATTCCCAATCTATATTCGGAACGCGGAAACCAATATCGTCTTTGGTATTTTCCGCGAGTTCAGAAAATCCGGCCGCTTCAAGGCGCAAATCCATTTCGATTTTCGCCGACTGGGCCAGCATGTCGGTTACCGCCACCGGGCGCAGGCGCCGGGATGCCGGAACATATTTTTCCTGCAGGGAGGCAATCGTGTAAAAGGTATCAAGATCATGATTAAATCGCTGACGAATGCCCGGACGAATAACCTTGATCGCAACTTCAACGCCATCAGAAATCCGTACAGCCTTGTGAACCTGGGCGACAGATGCGGCGGCTATGGGCTCTGAAATGGAGGAGAACATATCCTCAACCGGCCTGCCCAGAGACCCTTCAATCTGCTTGATTGCCTCTTGCTTGGAAAAGGGTTGCATCTGATCTTGCAGCAATTGCAAATCGCCTGCGATATCGGCCCCCACGACATCAGGCCTTGTGGCCAGAAACTGGCCCAGCTTTACCCAGCTGGGTCCCAATTTGTTCAAGGCAATGGACAGCTTTTCAGAGCGAGCGCGTTTCTTGGACTGCGGACGCCGCACCAGACCTGCAAGCTTTTGGGCAAAGCGAGCTGGCGGCGGCAATGGATCTGATGGCAGGGCAGAGACCACCCCTTCACGGGCCAAGACATAACCAGCTCTTGCAAGAGAAAATAGATTGATGAAAGTGCTCATGAACGCTTACAATTTCCAACCTGAGTGTATTGTCGCAATTCCACCGGTATAATTGGTCCAATCAACGCGGGAAAACCCTGCGGTGGCAATCATCTCCGCAAAGCGTTGCTGGCTGGGAAACTTGCGAATGGATTCGACAAGATATTGATAGGGCTCAGCATCACCGGTTACCATTTTCCCCAAGGGCGGAATGACCTTCATCGACCATTCATCATATAATTTATCCAGAACCGGCATGTCCACTTCGGAAAATTCCAGACATAAAAACCGGCCGCCCCGCTTCAAGACCCGAAACGCCTCGCAAAGAGCCTGATCAATATGCGGTACATTTCTGATCCCGGTAGCTATTGTGTAGGCGTCAAAGCTACCCGCTTCGAAAGGCAGTTTTTGCGCATCAGCTTCTACAAAATCAACATAATCCGTTAGGCCGAGCTTTTCGGCGCGCTGCGCTCCCACTTTCAACATGGAGCCATTGATATCCAGCACTGTTGTGTGAACGGTTCGGTTGGACGCTTCCACAATGCCAAAGGCCACGTCGCCGGTTCCGCCGGCTACATCCAATGAGTGCCAATTGCTTCCTTCTTTTTTTGGTGGTGCAAGAGAATTGACCAGAGCACTTTTCCAAAGGCGGTGCATGCCGCCCGACATCAAGTCATTCATCAGATCATAGCGCTCGGCAACTTTGTGAAAGACATCATCCACCAAGGGCTGTTTTTCACCGTCATTGATCTTGCGAAATCCGAAACTGCCGGCCAATTCGTCGGGGCTACTGGATCTTGATGTCTGTCTGTTATCGCTCATATCTTGTCATCTCATCATCACTGCAAAGGGCAGCGCAATCTACTAACTGTCAGTTTACTGCATCCTGCACCTAAAGTAACCTAGGGTCTGAAGTTAATCGTTAATTCCAACATAGCTGGAACGGCTTCAAATTGAATGTGGCAGCTTCGCACAGTTTAAAATCACAGTAACAGGATACATAAAAACAAAATGCCAGAACTTCCCGAGGTAGAAACTGTCCGGCGCGGCCTTGCCCCCATTATGGAAGGGGCAATAATCAATGAGCTGGAACTGCGGCGCAAAGACTTGAGATTCCCGTTTCCCGAAGCTTTCAAGGATAAGATTGAAGGCCAGAAAGTTGTCTCCATGGGAAGACGGGCCAAATATCTGCTAGCCGACCTTGAAAACGGGCTTACCATTATAATGCATCTGGGAATGTCTGGCTCATACCGGATCGAGATTGATCACGACAGCCAGATTCCAGGCGTTTTTCATCATGACCGCTCCAAACTTGCAGCCCATGACCATGTCATCTTTCATCTTCACACTGAAAGAGGCAAAGCCAAGGTCATTTATAATGACCCGAGACGATTCGGGTTTATGGATATCGCCAAGCGGGAAAATCTGGATCAACATCCGTTTTTCAAATCACTGGGCGTGGAACCGGTTGGCAACTTTCTTTCAACAGACGTTCTTGCAGGACTTTTTCAAAACAAGAATACGCCCTTGAAGGCTGCTTTGCTCGATCAAAGGCTGATTGCCGGGCTCGGCAATATATATGTGTGCGAAGCGCTTCATGAGGCTGGCCTATCGCCCATGCGCAAAGCCGGAACGCTGGTATTAAAATCGGGAAAGCCGACAAAACGCCTTGAGCCCTTAGCTGGCATTATTAGAGATGTCATCGCAAAGGCGATTGAAGCGGGCGGATCATCCTTAAGGGACCATAGACAGGCCGATGGAAGCCTCGGCTATTTTCAGCATAATTTCAGAGTTTATGATCAAGAAGGAATGGCTTGTCCGTCAGTTGGATGCCAAGGGACCATCCAGCGCATGGTGCAATCGGGCAGATCAACATATTATTGCCGGAAGTGCCAGAGATGAAACAAGCCCCTTCACGCAATGCGCCATTTTCGCGAACCAGACCAAGGCTATCGCTGCAGAAGGAATTTTGACTCATTTAAGTTGACTTTTCGAGCCATCTGGCTTTATAAGCGACAAAATTTCCGGCGGCTCCATTTGGAAAAATTTGGGCCGCCTTGTTTGTTCAGGGTATCAATCTTGATTTCCGGCAAATGGAACCACCTTTTAACGATATACGGAAACATTGATTATGGCGAATACAGCCTCAGCGAAAAAATCAGTTCGCAAACTTGAAGCACGCACCGAAGTGAACAAATCCAACCGCACACGCATGCGTACTTTTGTTCGCAAAGCTGAAGAAAGCATCACAGCTGGCAAAGCTGATGAAGCTTCTGCTGCAATGAGGACTGCTGAATCAGAAATCATGCGCGCTGTGAGCAAAGGCATTTTGAAAAAGAATACCGCTTCGCGCAAAATCTCCCGTTTGGTGAAACGCGTAAAAGCTCTTTCTGCATGATTTATTGCCATAGCCGCTCCTGTGGCGTGGTTTATTTGATTAAAAAGACCTCCTGCTGATTGCTGGAGGTTTTTTTGTGTCTAGCGCCTGAAAATGCCCTGGTATGCCAAGCGAAAATTGCGCAGACAGATGGTTCGAAACCAAAAAATAGATAATTTCCTCCAGAAAACTAAATATTGTGACTTTAGCTGCCAGGGCCGGGCAGAAACTTCACGATCCCGCGACGATCTTTTTCATGTACCCTAATAATCAAGACTGGTTTTACTGCGCGATTCGTATGGCAAATTTCAGGATTCTTCAATTCAATAGGAAATTATTGCTATCTAAAATAATTAATAAATATCAATGTCTTAAACGGTGGTTGAAAAGATAAAAATCCTATCCATTGAATCTAGGGGCAAATTTTGAGTCAAGCCCCTTTTCAAAAAGAAAGTTTTTTCACCCGTTGCTGGAGCCGATGAAATTCGATTGCAAGGTCAAAAAAACATTGATTCACAACAGTTTTTCCTGTGAATCACGGCGAAGTCACAGAGTCAAAAAAAGTTAAAAAAAAGTCATTTACTGAAAATTTACGAATCAAGGTTGCGCGGTAAAAACGGCCTGTGTAAGTTACTTTCATCGGCGCTGAAGACCAGTGTATTTAGCAGGTTTCAAGCGATCTACCGGGGATTTCCTGGACATAAATTGGTGGCGCGACATTTCTTTGATCAAAAGAGAATTGTTTCGCTCGACTTGTGTTCAAAGGCCCCGATTGAGCTGAATTTCAGCGCTGGTGGCGAACGATTTTTTGTTTTGGCGTTCTGGCTTGAGTTTAACTCTTCAACAGATCTTTCCCAGAATGGAAAACATCGTTTGGTGCGGACCCGTTTTGTTTTCTGCGCCGCAAAGCCCTGGGGGGCTATAGAGATAAAATATGTGAGGCGTGATGCCCAAGCTTGCAAATCGTGTTTTGCGGCAACGGGATGGTTGTGCCTTGTTGAAAATTAAATTTCCTCGGACCTGGAAGGTTCTGAGGCGAATTGAGATGATTGGGAAACACACAAATGCAATACGCCGGTGACATCTCCTGTAAAGCGGTTTGGGCCAGCCTGGAGCAAGATGAGAAAGCAGCGCTGGTGGATGTCAGAACAACCCAGGAATGGGCAACGATCGGCGTTCCGGATTTATCTTCTACAAACAAACAAACCATTTTCGCTGAATGGCAAATGTTCCCGACTATGCAGGTTAACGCCGGCTTTGCGAGCATGGTAGACGAGCAGTTGCAGGCTGCCGGTCTATCCAAAGATGATCCTGTGTATTTTCTATGCCGCTCGGGCGTTCGTAGCCAGGGCGCAGCATCTGAAATGACGGCTTTGGGTTACTCAAAGGCTTACAACATCTTGTCAGGCTTTGAGGGACCACCGGACGCAAAAGGGCAAAGAGGGACTGTCAGCGGCTGGCAAAGTGACGACCTGCCCTGGTTGAAGGAGTAAATTTCGCCTGATCGACAGGTAAATCGCGAGTTCAAAACAATTTCATAAGCGGCAACGCAAAATCATTATCAGGCGGAATTATTAATGACGAAGGCCATTGAACCAAAGAAATGCAGCGAAAATCCGGATCAGGCGGCTTGGTTGAAAGTCAGAGCCAGATTACAGGCGCAACTGGGCGCAGAAGTCTTCAACAGCTGGTTTGGCCGCATGAAAATGGAAAGCGTTTCCGGCGGCGTTGCGCTGCACTCGGTCCCAACCGCATTCCTTAAAAGCTGGATCAATTCGCACTATCGTGATGTGGTTTGCGAGCTTTGGCAAAAGGAAAACAAATCGGTTCTGCGCGCTGATATCGTCATTCGCTCTGCTGTGCGCCGCAATAATATCAGCGCTCCGGTTATTGACGAAGAGGACCCGAACCGCACTGGGCGGCCGGAAACTCCGGAAGCTGCGAAAATTTCGTTTCCGCCTATGATCTCTGGCGCCGGGCGCAAGAGTAATGATGCCACACAGCTTGGCCATGATTCCAATTTTTCAGGCTCACCTCTTGATGCCAAACACACTTTTGCAAATTTTATCGAAAGCAAATCCAACCGGATGGCATATGCAGCGGCACGGTCTGTCGCTGAAGATGATGGCTCATCCGTTCGGTTTAATCCGCTTTTCATCCATGCGAATGTTGGCCTGGGAAAAACCCATCTGCTGCAGGCGATCGCCTGGGAAGCCCGCCAGCGCGATGCGACCAAGAAGGTTCGTTATCTTACGGCAGACTATTTCATGTGGGTATTTGCCAAAGCACTGCATAACCAGACAGCGCTTTCGCTGAAGGAAACACTTCGCGATATCGATCTTTTGGTGATTGATGACATGCAATTTCTGCAAGGCAAGGCCATTCAGGCAGAGTTTTGCCATCTGTTGAACGAGCTGATTGATAGTGCAAGGCAGGTAGTTGTCGCCGCTGACCGCCCGCCGGCAGAACTTGAAAGCCTCAACGAGCGTGTTCGCTCACGCCTCAAAGGCGGCGTTGCTCTCGACATCGAGACACCAGACTATGAATTGCGCAAATCCATTTTGAACATGCGTTATGAAGAAGCTAGGCGCGAGCAGCCCAGCCTCGATATTCCCGAGGATATTCGCCACTATGTGGCAAGACAGGTAAACACCAGCTGCCGCGACATTGATGGCGCATTCAACCAACTTTTGCTGCAACACAAATACAATGATGGTCCTGAAGGTTATGAAGAGCTGGACAAGATGCTTCGCCATCTTGTCAGATCAGGCGATCCGAAGCGTGTGCGCATAGAAGATATTCAAAAAATCGTAGCCCGACAGTTCAATGTTGCCCGTAATGATCTTTTGTCCAATCGCCGCACACGGCAGATTGTTCGTCCCCGGCAAATTGCCATGTATCTGGCAAAAATGATGACCCCGCGGTCTTTGCCCGAAATAGGTCGCAGATTTGGTGGAAGAGACCACACAACCGTATTGCATGCTGTACGGAAGATTGAGGGCATGATTGCAGAAGACAACAAGCTGGCTCAGGAAATTGAGCTGTTGAAACGTCTCATCCTCGACTGATCCAAGTTGTACCACCCCAATTTATTGCGGACAATTGGCGGCTTTTCAGCAGGAAGGTCGCCAGTTTCTTAAAGAGAAATCTCCAATTGCAGCAAAGTGCCCATTGAACTGCATGCAATACGGTCAAGCATCCTCCTCTAGCAAAGGGTTTTCCCCAAAAAAGCCCTGATAATTCATCGCCGCTGCGGCGCTAGTATTGCAAAAACTGGTAATATTTCCCATTTTGCAGTACTGGAAATTCAACTTTCTGAACTCGCCTCAAGATCGACATCGAATCGGTTGGGCAATCAGACCACTATTCTCCGTCAGGAACCTTTGTCATGCGTGTAACGATTGAACGATCAAATCTACTGAAATCCCTTGGCCACACGCATCGTGTCGTTGAAAGACGTAACACCATACCGATCCTGTCGAATATCCTCCTCGTTGCTGAAGGGGGCGAGTTGCACCTCAAGGCAACGGATCTCGACCTTGAGATATTTGAGCGTGTTCCGGCTATGGTCGAGCAATCCGGCTCAACAACTGTTCCAGCGCACATGCTGCATGACATTGTCCGTAAATTGCCGGATGGCTCTGAAGTCATGCTGGCAATGGATGAAGACGGCAATTCGATCAAAATTACAGCAGGGCGTTCGCGCTTTACTTTACAATGTCTGCCAGGTAGCGATTTTCCCGATATCACGACTGGTGAATTTTCTCACACATTCCGTCTGCCGACTTCCCAATTCAAAGACCTGATTGACCATACACAATTTGCGATTTCCACCGAAGAGACCCGCTATTATCTCAATGGTATTTTCTTTCACACAGTCGAAGACGAAGGCGATCTCGTTTTACGCGCTGTAGCGACTGACGGCCACCGTCTGGCCCGTGCTCAAAGCAAAGCGCCAAGCGGTTCAGAAGGCATGCCGGGGATCATCATCCCAAGAAAGGCCGTGGGCGAAATCCAGAAACTATTGGAAGATCCCGATGCAACTATCGGCATGGAAGTATCTGAGACAAAAATCAGGCTGACCGTTGGCAATGTCATTCTGACTTCAAAGCTGATTGACGGAACTTTCCCGGATTATAACCGCGTCATCCCTGTCGGAAATGACAAGGAATTGAAAATGGACCGCGCAAGTTTTGCAGCTGCCGTCGACCGCGTGTCTACCATTTCGTCTGAAAGAGGCAGAGCGGTGAAGCTTGCGGTTGCCGATGGGCAGATTGTGCTGACCGTCAACAATCCTGAGTCAGGCAGTGCAACAGAAGAAGTTGCAGTCGGTTATGATTCTGAGCCGCTGGAAATCGGTTTTAATTCCCGCTATTTGCTGGATATCACCAGCCAGTTGCGGGGTGATGAGGCCATTTTCATGCTTTCAGATTCAGGCTCACCAACACTAATCCGTGACAGCAGCGGAGATGGCGCATTGTTTGTCTTGATGCCAATGCGTGTCTAGGGCGTGTCTAGGGCGTGTCTAGGGCGCTATTACAGCACGTTTAATGCGTCTTAAAACGCGCCTTTGAGGATTAATGAACTCGCTAGCTAACCAGAACCTATTATCATCTGTTTATCTGCGAGAGTTGAAACTCACCGGATTTCGTAATTACGCTTCGCTAAAACTGGAGCTGGATCAGCGTCATGTCATCTTAACGGGCGAGAATGGCTCCGGTAAAACCAATCTCATGGAAGCGGTTTCCTTTCTTTCACCGGGGCGCGGTCTCAGGCGGGCGCCTTATGATGCAGTCGGCAAGGCCAACACATCAGGGGCCTGGAGCGTTTTTGTCGATCTGGAAGGCGCTGAAGGCCCTGTATCCATTGGAACAGGATTAACCCAAACTGCCGCCGGTGTTGAGTCGGTTCGCCGGGTTCGTATCAATGCTACGCAGGCAAAAACGGCTGACGAACTTCTCGACCATTCAAGAATCGTCTGGCTGACCCCGGCCATGGATGGCCTTTTTACAGGGCCCGCAGGAGAGCGGCGCAAGTTTCTGGACCGTCTTGTTTTGGCGATCGACCCGCAGCATGGCCGCAGGGTGGGCGATTTTGAAAAGGCGATGCGGGGCAGAAACAAGCTTCTTTCTGATGATCGAAGCAGTGAACAACAATCCCAATGGCTGGATGCGGTGGAGGCGCAAATGGCAGAACTTGGAACTGCCATTGCTGCCGCACGGGTTGAACTGGTTTCACTGCTTAGTCATGTGATTGTAAAAAACAATAATCCTGCATCGCCCTTTCCTGATGCCATGTTGGTGATGGATGGCATGCTGGAAAGCAGTTATGGGGATTTGCCCTCAAGCGACCTTCAGGGAGAATATGCAGACCGCCTCAAATCTGGCCGGTGGGCTGACAAGGGCGCAGGCCGAACTCTGGAAGGGCCGCACAGATCGGATTTGAAAGTCAGTCATCGCCCCAAGACCATGGCAGCGGCGCTCTGTTCAACAGGAGAGCAGAAGGCATTGCTGGTCGGTATCCTATTGGCCCATGCCAGATTGACGGCGGAGATGAACGGATTTCCTCCGATATTGTTACTGGACGAGATTGCCGCTCATCTTGATGCTTCCCGCAGGGCAGCGCTGTTTGACATGATAGATGATCTTGGTTGCCAGTCTTTCATGACAGGCACAGACCGGGCATTGTTTGACGCGATGGGGAAACGCGGCAACTTTTTCAACGTGGCAGACGGAAAGGTCAATCAGCATGATTGAAATGGCAAACCTGGAGAACCGGCATGTTGAATGACAGCGAATTGGAGCGCTATGCCCGGCACATCGTTTTGGCTGAAGTGGGCGGTGCAGGCCAGCAAAAATTGAAATCTGCAAAAGTGCTGGTCATTGGCGCAGGAGGTCTCGGCGCTCCCGTCTTACAATATCTTTGTGCTGCAGGCGTTGGCACAATCGGCGTTGTGGACGATGACCATGTCTCTTTGTCAAATCTTCAACGTCAGGTTATTCACGATACCGCCAGCGTCGGAACTTCCAAGACGCAATCTGCGGCAACAGCCATGTTGCGCATCAACCCGAATGTGAAAGTGATTGAACACAATGCCCGGCTAACGGCGGAAAACGGTCAGACACTTATAGCCAAGTATGATATTGTGGCTGATGGCTCGGACAATTTTTCAACCCGGTATTTGGTCGCAGAATTATGCGAAAAGCTTGAAAAGACCTTGGTCACTGCGGCCGTTGGGCGGTTTGACGGCAATCTTACCACTCTCAAACCCCATGGCCATAATAGCGCCAACCAACAAAACCCCCGCTACAAGGATATTTTTCCCGACCAACCACCAGAGGGAATGCTGCCAAGCTGCGCCGAGGCTGGCATTCTTGGGGCCTTGACCGGAATTTTAGGTTCGCTTCAGGCGCTTGAAGTCATCAAGGACATTACCGGTGTTGGTGACTGCCTGATCGGAAGACTGTTGATGGTAGACGGAAAAGCCATGCGCTTTGAGACCGTAAAATATAAACGTAAACAGTAAGGCAAATGCAAAGGTTAGGCCCAGACCTTAGAGATTGATCCGCAAAGACATACAAGATAGCCCGCCATCGACTTTCGCTGCTTCATCGCAAGACAGTGTCTTGACGTGGTAGCCTGATGCCTTGAGCAAGGCCTCGGTCTTTGGAAAGCCGGTTCGCATGATCACATAATCATTGAACCGGATCAGATTGGCTGCGGCCTCTTCGCCCTCGGGTGCTTCGATAACCTTGTAGCCGTCAAAGCAATTGGAACTTGCCAAAAGCGCTGTCGAGAAGATTGTTTCACTATCAAGCAAGCCGCAATCAGATTTGAAATGCAGCACTCCTTCGGGCGTATGAACAATGCGCAAGGCATAGCCAAGGCTTGCAAGAATGGGCTTCAATGCCGCTACACCTTGTTCATTGGTACGGGCGGAAATACCAATCAGTGCCTCGTTATCGGTCAATAGGATATCACCTCCGTCCACAAAGCCTTTTTCAAGACGGGTAACGGAGCCGAAAACCTTTTCCAGAGCAGGTGCAATTTCGTCTGCCTCGCCGAATCTGGTTTCGGTTCCTGGACGCAAGATGATGGCTGTGCCACCAGCGCAAAGCGCGGGATCTTCAACAAACACGGAATCAGGATAAGTCTCTAAAGCAGGAAGCAGAGTAACGTCCGCGCCAGCCTGTTTCAAAAACTCAACATAGGCGGCATGTTCGTGTTTGAACGCAGTGGCATCAGGATTGGGCCCAGCGCCTGCGCGCAAACCACTGGCGATGCTTTGGCCAGGCACTCTTGAAACTGCATGGGTGAAACGGAACGAGCGTTCCTTGCTGTTGGTCATGTTGAACTTTCAGGACATTCTAGGGAGCACGCGATCTGGTGGGCGATGGCCGTCAAATTGCGTGTGAATATTGATAATGACCCGATCTCCCATTTCAAGGCGGGCCTCAATCGTAGCAGAACCCATATGGGGCAGGATCACGGCTTTTCCGGCCTTTGACAATTGCAACAATTCCGGGCTGACGGCAGGCTCATGCTCAAACACATCAAGACCGGCTCCTGCAATACGCCCGTCCTGAAGCGCTTTGACAAGTGCATCCTGATCGATGATTTCGCCGCGGGCGGTATTGATGATCACGCTGTTGGGTTGCATCAAAGCCAATCTGCGGGCTGAAACAAGATGAAAGGTCGCAGGCGTATGCGGGCAATTGACCGACAGGATGTCTGTGCGAGCCATCATCTGATCAAGCGATTCCCAATAGGTCGCCTCCAGTTCCTGCTCCACTTTGGCGTTGACGGGATTGCGGTTATGATAATGGATTGAAAGCCCGAAAGCCTTGGCCCGGCGTGCAACCGCCGTGCCAATGCGGCCCATGCCGATGATCCCAAGGCGCTTGCCCCAAATTCTGTGACCAAGCATCCATGTCGGCGACCATCCCTTGAACTCGCCCGAGTGCAATACCGCCACGCCCTCGTTCAATCGGCGAGAGACTGCAATCATAAGACCCATCGTCATATCGGCAGTATCTTCGGTCAACACATTGGGAGTGTTGGTAACGGTAATGCCTATTTCGGCGGCAGCATCCACGTCAATATTATCAACGCCATTGCCAAAATTTGCGATCAATTTCAATTGCTCACCGGCTTGCGAAATGACTGAGCGATCAATCTTGTCTGTCACACAGGGAACCAGACATTGGGCGGTTTTTACAGCATCAATCAGTTGCGCACGCGAAAAAGGCACATCTTCCAGATTAAATCTTGTGTCAAACAGTTCACCCATTCTTGCCTCAACAGAGTTCGGCAATTTTCGGGTAACGATAATTTTTGGTTTCTGATGTGGCATTTATTCCTCAAAACAAGAAACTTTTTAAAAGAACACGCCATTCGTTGACGGCTCTTTAACCCTAAAGCGGGATAGTTCACCAAGTGAATTAGGGCATCCGGTCGGGATATCCAATTCAGATCAGCTTCCAATACACTGTTTATCAGACCCAATTGGAAGCGCAAATCAAAAGAGTACCGCAGCGAAGAAGAGTGCTTCAACTCTTTTTCAGATCACATTCATAATTCGGCAATTGCCGGTAAACTTTGGAATTCAGAATGCTTCTACCTTCGATCAAAACCCTTTTGTCAGTCTCAATTCTTACTGGTGGAATGTTTATTGGTCAAAGCCTTGCGCCTTCTATGGCAATGGCAGAAACCAAGGGCGCCTCCGGATTGCCCCTGCCGCGTTTTGTCAGCCTGAAATCACAAAAAGTGAATATGCGCGTTGGACCAGGCCAGGAATATAAAGTGGACTGGATGTATACCAAAGCCGGATTGCCGCTGGAAATCCTTCAGGAATATGATAATTGGCGAAAAGTGCGCGATTCTGAGGGCTCTGAAGGTTGGATTTCCCAGGCACTTTTATCTGGCAAGCGGACAGCGATTGTCGCTCCATGGAAGCGCGGAGATGCCAATTCCTATATACCTTTGGTAAATCGCCCGGAAAACAAGGCCGCTATCGTTGCTAAAATGGAACCGGGCCTGCTGATCTCGGTTGATGAATGTGAAGCGGGCTGGTGCAGCATTGAGGCTGGCTCGACAAAAGGCTTTGCAGCTCAAGACCAGCTTTGGGGCGTGTACCCCAATGAACGCGTGGACTGATTTACGCATCCGCTTTCCAGCTCTACTCCGGGGCGCAAATCCGAAACATCCTGAAATCAGATTGAAGCACTATTCGGGCTAATACGGCCTCGGCGTTGGAATGGGTATATCGCCCGTAATCGGCGCAAAGCCGTCAATGATGTTTCTTATCTCATTGTTGCTTGATGAGTTGACCGATGGCGCTGCCTTGGCAAATTTGGCGCCTTGGCTGGCTTCTATCGGCTTACTGTTCAAGACAGCCATGGGGTCAAATTTGGCGGGAAGATCCAATTGCGGCGCGGCAAAACCCGACAGGGAAGCGGCGCGATACTCAGCTGCTTCCTTCGACTTTGCTCCAGCGGATACGACTTCCCGGCATTGGTTCGGCAGATCATTCACCGTTACAATCCGCTTCTTGGTCGGTTTTGATGGCTTAGCTGGCTTGGTGGATTTCTTTTTTGGTGCCAAGGCCACATCAAACCACCATTTCAATGGCTCACCGCATCCGGTGTCATTGGGGGGCGGAGTTTGTTTTTTACATGCCGCAGAATCAGACTGACAGCGCAACCGTATATGGAAGTGATAATGGTGGCCATAAACCGGGCGGATTTTACTCAACCAGGACCGATCCCCTTTAACGGTCTCGCATAGTTTCTTCTTTATGCCAGGGTGAACCAAAACGCGTTCTACTTCGCGAAAGCTGGCCGCATGATACAAAAGTTTTTCGTAAGATTTGTTCCAGCGACGATCATTTACGAAATTTGTTCCTTTTTTCAATATTGAAACAGCGCTGGTGTTTTCGCGCTCCTGATAACTCATGCGCTTGTTTGGCATGGGCGTAAGCCACAGATCTGCGTCCAGACCGATCTGATGAGAAGCATGGCCTGTGAGCATTGGTCCGCCGCGCGGCTGTGAAATATCACCAACCAAAAGACCGTTCCAACCGGATTTATTTGCCTTTATGGAAAGCTCTTCAATGGTGGCTATCAGATTTGGATGGCCCCAGCGGCGATTGCGTGAGAGGCGCATGGTCTGCCAGGTCGGCCCATCAACAGGCATGGCAACAGCACCTGCCAAGCAGCCTTTGGTATAAAACCCGTAAGATTGAGACTTGAGATTTGCAGGCAAAGTCATACGGCCAAAGATTTGTTTGGCTTCCTGGGCTATGACCTCTTCCAAGGGTGCTGCGGTAAATGCCAGCAATGCCGTCAACAAAGCGAGCTTTTTCAAGACGTTTTTCATAACGAGATTCACAACTTTCCGCCGAATCAAATTCCATTCCAGACCAGTATATGCCAAATTTGTTCCAATAAACCTTAACAAAACCAGTGTTTTGGTTGCACATTATTGCCGATTGTTCATTTGGATTATCCAGTAATCATGACCATATTACAGTCATTGTCAAAAACACTGAGGGTCCAGACAGTTCCTTGAGTGAATGTCGGAGGTAGACTTGAACGAATTATCCATCAATTACTTCAATCAAAAGAGACACTCTTTTTTGAACATGTTGCACACCTGGGTATTGGTGGGCGGCTCTTTGCTCTTATTGGTATTTTGCGCATGGGTTTTTTTTGGCTCAACAGGGATTCTTTATGCCGCGGTTTTCGGCGGAATCAGCCTGTTCATGGCGAGCCGTATCAGCCCTGAAATGGTGCTTCGGATGTATAAGGCGCAACCCGTGTCCCGTGAGCAATTTCCCGTTGGTCATCAAATCCTCGATCAGTTGGTCGAAAGAGCCGGTTTGGAACATCGCCCGATCTTGAGCATTATTCCATCCAATATGATGAATGCCTTTGCTGTGGGCCGCAAACATAATTCAGCTATCGCCATGACGGACAAGCTCGTCAGCGCTATGACCCAGCGCGAACTTGCCGGCGTGATGGCGCACGAAATGGCGCATATCCGCAATGAAGACGTCAAGGTGATGGCGATTGCAGATATGGTCAGCCGCTTTACATCCATGATGTCAACCTTTGGTACCTTTGCTTTATTGGCAAATCTTCCCTCATTGTTTTTTGGAACGGGCGCAGCAGTGCCATGGATATTGGTGGTTATTCTGATGGCCGCGCCGACCATCGGTGGACTGCTTCAACTAGCCTTGTCGCGGACACGGGAATATGATGCTGATCTTGGGGCCGTTCTACTCACAGGTGATCCTGATGGTTTGGCATCAGCTTTAGTGAAACTGGAAAAAGTTCAAAGGCGCAATTGGGAAGGTATGGTTCTTCCAGGCGGGCGCTCACCGCATCCTTCTCTGTTGAGATCGCATCCGAAAACCGAAGACCGGGTTGAGCGATTGATGGCCTTGAAGGCGACGCCTGAGCAGATCGGCGAAATCGCCTCCGGACGCGTCGAGCGCGATGATATCATTCCGCAAGAGTTCCGGCGGGAGGTACCCAAGCGATCTTCGCCTGTGCCCAAAATTCAACGTAAGTGGGGACGCGGAGAGGGTTCCAAATATGCGGAATATGCCTCCCTGCTGAATGCCAGTTCAATCGACCCTGTCCATGACAAAGCATGTGAAGATGATGCGGCCTGCAATGAAAGCCTGAATGCAGCGAAAGACAATCCGAAGATCAGGTTCACCAGAGGCGGGGTGTGGTGGTGATTGCTATGACACACTTATCAAGAGTTTTTTAACCTAGAGTCAAAACAATATTTTCTTAACTGCGTTCATTGACCAGGACATAGATAACTTTCCCACATAATGCCCTATCGAACTAACGGGGGCGTTTATGTTCAAATTTGCAAGGCTGCTAATAATGGCAGCAAGTATAATGGGTTTTTCAACGGGGTTGGCCTTTGCTGGCAACAGCCTTATTTCCACATTCGGACTCACAGCTTCCAAAAATCTCATTTACTCAGCGATCAAAGACGACGCGGGAAATCCACTTTCAATCGGATTGGAAAAACAGTGCTTGACCTTGGCGCTTTATCACGAAGCAAGAGGCGAGCCTGTTATGGGCCAAATAGCAGTAGGCAAAACCATTTTGAACCGCGTGCGTTCTAAAGTTTATCCAAATACGATTTGTGGTGTGGTTTTTCAAAATGCCCACAAGACGAACAAATGTCAGTTCTCATTTGCCTGTGACGGGCGCAGTGACAAAATGACAAAGCAAGAAATCGCGCAAAAACTTCATAAAATATCCAAGGCCTTGATCCTCAGCTTTAGAAAAAAACAAAGACAAACCGATTTCTTTGATCAACAGGCTCCTTATATGACCCATTATCATCGCTATGATGTTCATCCGTCATGGTCAAATAATCTTGAGATTCTGGCTCATATTGGCAATCACGTCTTCTTTCGCAGTGAGCGTGTCGTCAGAAGTTATCGCAACGACCCGATGCAGAACGGAATTATCAAGACTGTTATGGCTGATCTGAAACTACCGCAGATCAATGCGTCAAACGAGATCGGCCTTTAAGCGCTCAATCATCTTGCACTTTACCACGCATTTTCTTGATATTACCGCGCCCGGTTTTGGCTTTCAGCCGGCGTTCGACAGATCCCTTTGTGGGTCTGGTTTTCTTTCGCTTCGGCGGCGGGGGCTTTGAAGCCTCGGCGATCAATTCGGCTAATCTCGCCCGTGCATCCTCGCGGTTTCTGCCTTGCATGCGATGACGTGATGCTTCGATGAGCAATTCGCCTTTGTCTGTCATCAAATGGCTGGCGATGGTTTTCAGGCGATTTTTTACATAGTCGGAAATGCTCGGAGAATTCTTGACATCAAACCGCAATTGAACGGCTGTTGCCACCTTGTTGACGTTTTGCCCGCCCGGACCGGCCGCATGGATGAATTTTTCCTCCAGCTCATTTTCCGGAATGGTCAGGTGATGCTCTACCACTGTTTAAACCTTTTCCCAGCCATCGTGGCGATCTCCTATTCACTAGCGTCAAACATATCACTTGAAAATTGGCCCGAATAGAGCGCTGGTTGTTTTAACTCTACGCAAAAGAGCCGGCACCCAAACAAGGGGGCCGGCTCTGATAATTGTCGATATTTGATTTTGGATTCAGTTTTTGTCTGCAAAAAACATCTTGTAGAGCGCTGCACCTAGGGCCGCGCCAGCAAGAGGAGCAATCCAGAAGAGCCATAATTGTGACAATGCAGGGCCGTCAGCAAACAAGGCAACGGCTGTGGAACGGGCCGGATTGACTGAAGTGTTTGTCACCGGAATCGAGATCAGGTGAATAAGCGTCAATGCCAATCCGATAGCAATGGGAGCAAAGCCTGCGACTGCCCGTTTGTCCGTTGCGCCAAGAATGATGATCAGGAAAAATGCTGTCATGACAACTTCGATGATCAAGGCGGCCATCATGTTGAACCCGCCGGGAGATGCTTCTCCATATCCATTGGAAGCAAAACCACCCACTGATGTGAAATCAGCCTTGCCAGAAACAATCAGATACAAAACAAGCGCGCCCAATGTACCGCCAATAACTTGTGCAATCCAATAGGGTATCAGCTCGCCATAACTGAAGCGACCGCCTACGGCCAAGCCAAGAGAAACCGCAGGATTGAAATGCCCGCCGGAGATACCGCCGACTGCATAGGCCATGGTCAAAACCGTAAGACCAAAGGCAAGGGAAACGCCCATCAGGCCGATGCCGACTTCCGGAAAGCCAGCTGCTAATACAGCGCTTCCGCAACCGCCCAAAACTAGCCAGAATGTCCCAAAGGCTTCTGCAGCAAGTTTATTGATCATGATTATTCCTCCCCGAAATAAATTGAAATATTTTATTTACCAAGGGTAAGGTACGGGAATAACTGCCTGATTACAATACTTTAAAAAGCAACTAAAATCCCAAGGCGTTATGAATCTCGCCCGTTTACCAACTATCCCCGCAACACGCCGCCGGTCGACTTGGCAACATTATCAATGATCTTGGCCGAGACGGCTTCAATCTCTTCATCAGTCAATGTCTTGTCAGTCGGTTGTAGCGTCACCTGGATCGCCACGGATTTTTTGCCTTCGCCGATAGATGGGCCTTCAAACAGATCGAAGACCGACACATTGGTGATCAGTTTTTTGTCAGCGCCCGAAGCTGCCCGCAGAAGCGTTGCGGCATCCTGGGCAGTATCCATGACAAAAGCAAAGTCGCGTTTGACCGATTGGAAACTGGATAGGGTCAGCGGGGGCTTGGTGCGTGTCGCCTTGCGTTTGCCTTCGGGGATTGCGTCGAGGAAAATCTCAAAGCCGCATAGGGCGCCGGAAACATCCAGAGTCTCAAGCGTCATCGGATGGAACTCACCAAAGCAGCCCAATATAATTTTGGGTCCGAGTTTCAACGTGCCGGAACGGCCCGGATGATACCAGTCAGGGCCACCAGCCTCGATCTGGACTTTGGAAACATCCATACCGCAGGCTTCCAGTACGCAGAGGGCATCAGCTTTCGCGTCAAACACGCCGACGGGTGAAGCATTGCCGGACCAGTTTCTACCGGAGCCGTCGAGTTTTGCAGTGCCTCGGCGAATGCCGGAGGCGACCCGTTTTTGGTCTTCAGGCTTGTCACCTTGATAGAGATGGCTGACCTCAAACAAGGCCATATCGCCAACGCCGTAATCAGCATTGCGTTGAGCTGCCACAAGCAATCCGGGCAAGAGTGATGGCCGCATGTCAGACATATCAGCGGAGATCGGATTAGCGAGTTTCAACTCGGCCTGTCCGCCGCCAAAGGCCTTAGCATGGGACTCGGCAATGAACGACCATGTGACCGCTTCGAGCATTCCACGTGAAGCAAGGGCCCGGCGCGAGTTGCGGGTTCTGACCTGGCCGGTAGTCAATATTTTCTTGCCGACAGCACCAAGAGAGGGAAGCGGTTGCGGCTCAATCTTATTGACGCCATTGATACGCATGACCTCTTCCACGAGATCGGCCTTACCAAATACATCAGGGCGCCAGCTTGGAACAGCCACCTGCAGCGTTGCACCGGAGCCTGAAACCCCAAAACCAAGGCTTGTCAGAATTTCAATGGCGCGGTCCGTGGCAATTTCAATCCCTGTCAGGCGTTTGATTTCAGACAAGGGGAAGTCGAGAATGAGAGATGGTTTTGGAACCTCGCCTGCGAGCCTGGCTCTCGACGACGTGCCGCCGCAAAGCTCCAGCACCCAGTTCGTTCCGATATCAAGTCCAGCCTCCATGAAAGAGGGATCAACACCGCGCTCGAAGCGATAGCGCGCATCGGTGATGATGCCCAAATCCCGACCCGTGCGGGCAATCGTCAGCGGATCCCAAAGGGCTGATTCAACCAGCACATTGACGGTCTCATCAGAGCAGCCGGAAATCTCGCCGCCCATGATGCCGGCTAGCGATTCAGGACCGTTATCATCGGCAATGATGAAATGGTTTTCGCCGACTTTATAAGTCTTGCCATCAAGGGCAAGAAATTCCTCCACACCCGTTCCTCTGCGCACCCGCAACGCGCCATGAACCTTATCCGCATCAAATACATGCAGCGGGCGGCCGTGATCGAAGGTCACATAATTGGTAATGTCCACCAAAGCTGAAATCGGGCGTAAACCAATCGCCTTCAAGCGCTGCTGCATCCATTTGGGCGACGGACCATTCTTGACACCGCGCACGAGGCGCAGGCCGAAGGCTGGACAAAATTCTGATACCCCATCTGCGCTCAAATCAATCTCGACCGGGCATTCACCCTCGGCCTTGATCGATGGCACAGTAAGAGGTTTGATCTTGCCAATGCCAGCCGCTTCAAGGTCGCGGGCAATCCCGCGCACACCAAGCGCATCTGGGCGGTTCGGCGTAATCCCGATCTCGATGACCGGATCATTCAATTGGGCGTAGTCCGCAAACCGTGCACCAATTGGCGCATCGGCCGGAAGATCGATAATACCGTCGTGATCTTCAGATAGCTCCAATTCACGCTCGGAGCACATCATACCGTGGCTTTCAACGCCTCTGATATTGCCGATGGACAAAGTGATATCAATGCCCGGCACGTATGTGCCCGGCGAAGCGAAAGCACCCACCAGCCCTGCCCTTGCGTTGGGAGCGCCGCACACAACCTGCAACGGCTTGCCATCGCCGGTATCAACACTCAACACCTGCAGCTTGTCGGCATCAGGATGTTTTTCCGCGCTCAGCACTTTGGCAATGATGAACGGATTGAACTGCTCACGCGTATCGACATGCTCAACCTCAAGGCCAATCATGGTCAGCGCCTCGACGATATCATCAAGACTTGCTTCAGTTTCCAGGTGATCCTTTAGCCAGGATAGGGTGAATTTCATTGTATCGGTTCCGTATTTTAGTCGGTTTTGATCAACAAGGTTTTCTCAACCCGGGGCAGATCGTCACTGAGTTTCAACCAGGCCAATTGTTGACCGGCAAAAGTATGATAAGTGGGGGGATAGTCCTGCGGATTATCCATAAAGCCTGTATTGAAAAAGATGTTGTCTGCGGCGCTTTCATGTTCCTGAGCAACCGGAGTGCCGCATTCGCTGCAGAATACTCTTGTGGCTGTTCCGATTGTATGACGCTTGAGGCTTTTATCTGACAACCAGTCAACATTGTCTTTGAGAAATCCGACAGAAGCTAGGATCGGCGCGCCGACTGCCCTACGGCAATCATCGCAATGGCAATAGACCGAAAGGACAATCTCCCCACGGGCGACAATCTTAATGCCGCCGCAGCGGCAATTGCCCCTATGTTCTTTGCTATCACTCACGCTTTTTTCCTTCTTACAGGAGCCGATTTTTTCGCAGTGTTTTTTCCCGCTACCTTTCGAACAGGCGGAAGGCCAAAGGGTTTTGTCAGATCCAGCTTTTTTGTTTTCTTGCCTTTGTTGGCATAGCGGGCCTTTTGCCGCTCTTTCAATTCATCGAAGATCACAAAGCCGATTTGCAAACCCTCATCTTTTGCCTCTTCATCCTTGGGCAAAGGCGCACGAACAAAAGTCAGCGAAAGGGTTGAAGCGTGAATGACAACAGAGGCCGGCTGGCCCTGAGGCATCAAAACGCCATCGACCCGCAAAATATCTCCATCGCCTGGATGAATGGCGATAACTTTCATTTGGCCCGCGGCAGAAAAGGTCAAAACTTCCAATTGTTCTTTTTCTGGATCAAGCGATTGCTGCACTGCAAAAATATGCTTTGCTACTTCCTGAGCCGCTTCCTCGGCCTTATTGGCGCAAGCCGTCTTGTCCCAATCTTTTTGTAACGGCGCAGCGCGGTCGCCTGCCCGCATTTCTGCGGCCAGATGGGCATAATCGCCTTTTAAGAGCGCTGCGTCCGAGAATTGGGTCAAGAACTCAACCCTCCGAATAGCGTCGGCATATCAAGCGGGCGGAAGCCATAGTGAGAAATCCAGCGAGCATCCGCATCAAAAAATGCACGAAGGTCCGGCATACCATATTTCAGCATGGCGATACGGTCGATACCAATGCCCCAGGCAAAGCCCTGATATTCATCGGGATCCAAGCCGCCGGCGCGCAACACATTGGGATGCACCATTCCGCAGCCCAGAATTTCCATCCAGTCATCGCCTTCGCCGAACTTCACTTCGCTGCCGGAACGGTCGCATTGAATATCTACTTCCAGAGATGGCTCGGTGAACGGGAAGAAGGACGGGCGGAACCGCATATTGATCTGATCAACCTCGAAAAAGGTTTTGCAGAACTCTTCCAGCACCCATTTCATGTTTGCCACATTGGCGGTTTTATCGACCACCAAACCTTCGAGCTGATGGAACATCGGCGTATGGGTCGGGTCTGAATCCTGACGATAGGTTTTACCTGGAATGACGATACGTATCGGCGGTTCCTGGGCTTCCATCGTATGAATTTGCACCGGAGACGTATGCGTGCGCAGAACCTTGCGCTCGCCCTTGTCATCCGGTGGCAGGAAGAAAGTGTCGTGCATTTCGCGGGCCGGATGGCCCTCGGGGAAGTTCAATGCGGTGAAATTGTAATAGTCGGTCTCGATATCCGGGCCTTCGGCAATGGAAAACCCCATATCGGAGAATATTGCCGTGATTTCATCAACGACCTGACTGATCGGGTGAATGCGCCCTGCCTCGGATGGAGACTGGCGAACAGGAAGCGTTACATCGACGGTTTCCGTTTTGAGACGCGCTTCAATGCCTGCGCGTTTGAGGATTTCCTTTCGGGCCGCAATTGCGTCTGTAACAGTAACTTTCAATCCGTTGAGGGCAGGCCCCATTTCCTGACGCTCTTCCGGGGTCATTTTGCCAAGGGTTTTCATCTGCTCCGAGATGGAACCCTTTTTGCCTATAGCGCCAACACGAACCGCCTCCAGTGACGCTTCATCATCTGCGGCCTCAATGGCGGACAGAATTTCAGATTCCAGTGTTTTTAGATCGCTCATCAAATTCACTCTTTTGGTCAAAACAAAACCCGCGCGGCTTATCTGCCAGCGCGGGTTCCGAATACATCATATTTTACTACTTCGAAAGCGCTTGCTACCAGTCCAACCGCATTTTCATTGAAAATGCGAAATGTTGGCCTGGAATACATTGCTGAGCATCCTTTCTGAATTGTACAAATCAAAGATTTGCTCAATTCAGGAATGATCAGTGAACCGCGCTTTCAAATGCGTTTGGTGTGGTATCTTTAAGATACGCCAAGGCTTTCTTTGCCGCATCGCAAACAGCTGTAAATGCCGCTGCCTCATGGATAGCCATGTCTGACAGAACCTTACGGTCGATCTCGATGCCTGCTTTTGTCATGCCGTCGATCAAACGTGCATAGGTCAGGCCGTTTTCACGAGCGCCAGCATTGATACGCTGAACCCATAGAGAACGAAAATTACGCTTTTTCGCACGACGGTCGCGCGTTGCGTATTGCATTGATTTATCAACAGCCTGGCTGGCCATACGGATCGTATTTTTACGACGACCACGGAAACCTTTAGCCGCTTTGAGTACTTTTTTATGTTTGGCGTGACTTGTAACGCCCCGTTTTACACGTGCCATGTTCTTAGCTCCTTATTGCCGCTTACTTCGAATTTGGAAGATATTGCGAGATAACTTTCTTTGCGTCTGCAGCTGCGAGCACTGCTGTGCCGCGCGCATTGCGAAGGAAGTCGTTGGAGCGTTTGATCATGCCGTGGCGTTTACCTGCCTGAGCGGCTTTCACCTTGCCGGAAGCGGTCAATTTGAACCGTTTCTTGGCGGAGGATTTTGTCTTCATCTTGGGCATTTGCGAACTCCTATTTTGCGGATTTCTTCGAGAAACCCTGATTCTTGAAAAAGTCAAAAAGCCCCGCCGTTTTGAAGTCCCGATGAAAAGGCTTCGGCGGAGCTTTCGCTCTCAGATCAACATGGCATGCCCTGCCAGCTGATCAACGAGACGGTTTATACGCAGAAATTGGCGAATTGCAAGCATTGAATCAACGGTTTTCGCCTAAAAAGGCGGCTGATCAAACGGTGTTCCAAAGCAGTATTCCACCGTCTTCCTCGACTGTCATTTTCAATTGCCGTCTCACAAGGTCCCCTGGCAACAGAAATACATAGGTCAAACCTCTTTAAAAAGGCCGGAGAATACTCCAGCCTTTAAATTCGAATTTTGGGGCGAAATTACTTCGCCGGAGCGACGACCATCATCATCTGACGGCCTTCCAGTTTGGGTTGGGCCTCAACCTTGGCGACTTCTTCCAGATCGGCTTTCACGCGATTAAGGAGGTCCATGCCAAGTTCAAGGTGAGCCATTTCACGACCCCTGAAACGCAGAGTGACTTTGACTTTGTCACCCTCTC
>JBAUHS010000021.1:0-4079 GCA_049680405.1 Salaquimonas sp.
GAGAACTGCCATTTACAATGATTGAGTTTATCCGATTGCCATGTATTTAGACGGACATTGTCGCTAATAAATTGTTCAAGTTTGTTGTTGACCGTTTGGAGCTAACCGCAACCTGCAAAAGTTGCCATATTTAAAACGTCCGCTTTAGATTGGGCACTAATAAATCGAGTTACAACTGAATGGGCTAGGGTCAGGACTCATTAATTGACACGATATGGTGGGAGGGAATTTGGTTTGATGACAGGAGCAGATGCGACGGAAATCTTTTGGTTTTCAAGTATTTGCAACGCCGCATCAGGGCAAATTTACCCCATCCAAGGGACGCTCCGCTAGGACTGCAGACTACTTCGTCAAAGCTCTCAACCGGGGAATAAACCCCGATTTTCGATCTTTTCCTTGTATTTCTTGTCATATCGGGCGCCATTTCGCGTTAATTAATGAGTCCTGACCCTAGCTTCTGGGAAGTCGACACCAGTAGAAACGATATTCCCAATTGTTCAAGCAACAGTATTGCGGTCAGAGTCGTGTCGTTAAAGTGAAATTGTAAATTCCGGTTGCTTGTTGCTTCTCACCAAGTCTGGCAAGATTGATTAAGATCAAGGAACAAACCATATTTTTGGAATATATTGTAGGCAGTGAAGAAAATTTACACGCTCCGACTTTCCTTTTTATACGAGGGTCTGAACCCAATTGGGAGTTGCGCAGCTATGCAATCCAATTCCCAATTAAGTACAGACCATAGATACCTGTCACAAATTCATTACCCATATTTAGCAAAGCCGAGGAGCCAATGACCGGACCCCAAGACATTGACCTTCCGCTTGAAGTGGTTCGACCAGAGGCCAATTCACAGACCGTGAAACCCCGTTGGTTTAATTTTCGTAAGCGATACCTGCTTATACTGCTATTACCCGTCTTCATGTTTAGCGGAGCTGTGATTGGGATGTATTTTCAGCCCCCAGCCTTGCAAGCGTTTTATACGCTTACAGGCTTGCAGCCTGGTGGTGGTTCGAAAACACCGATTGCTTTACCACCGGAAATTGTTTTGCCGCCCGAAATGGTTGAAACCATGCAGACAAGTGATGTGGTAGGGTTAGCACGTTTGATGCCGTTTGGTGACGTCTCCATCGTTGCCCCGCCCTATGGTGCTGGCGACGCAAGGATAACTGAGATACTTGTCAGCATCGGTGACCGCTTGGAAAAAGGGGCCGAAGTGGCCCGGCTAGATAATGGGGGGCAATTGAAAAGCGCCATATTATTGGCCGAGGCCAACGTCGCGGTGCGACAGGCTTCATTGGTACAGACACGGGCGTCAATTCAAAATTCGCAAAACGAGGCTCAAGCAGCGCTTGAGCAAGCTCAGTCAGCAGCTTTGGAGGCTGCGTCAAATCATGCCCGTGCAAAGGCACTTTTTCAAAGGGGTGTCACCACACAAACCACATTGGATGCCCTTTCAGCGGCAGACGACCAGGCGGTGTTAGCTGAAAAAAAGGCGCGCGCGACGCTGGCACGTTTTTCAGCTGCTGAGATAGATTTACAGCCTGACGTAATCGTTGCCATCCGCAATTTGGAAGCAGCAGAAGCTGAATTGAACCGCGCCAAAAATGATCTGGTCCGTGCTGCGGTATTAGCCCCAATATCCGGCATAGTACTAGATATCCACGCGCGCGCAGGTGAGCGCCCCCCAGCCATTGGTATTATGGAGATGGGAGACACCGATCAAATGATGGCAGAGGTCGAGGTTTACCAAGATCGCATTGTTGCGGTTGCCGAGGGTCAACCGGTCGAGTTGGTTGCTGCCGCAATCGGACAAACGTTGCAAGGCCGTGTACAATCCATTGGCTTGACAGTAGGCCGTCAAGGTCTGGTGACCGATGATACCGCTGCAATTACCGATGCACGTGTAATAACGGTTATGGTTGAATTGGATGCTCAATCCTCCGCTGTAGCCGCTCGATTTACCAATTTGGAGGTGATTGCACGCATAGACACGCGGGTGATGCCTGCTGCTAGGCAGTTAAATGAGTAGTCTGTTACAATGGCTGTTTGGCCGCTTGCCCATCGGCTGGCTGCAGCTAACCCATAGCCGTACCCGTTTTGCTGCTGCTTTGGCGGGTGTTGCATTTGCCAATGTGCTTGTGTTCGTACAGCTTGGAATTATGAACTCAATGGCAACGGCCACCATGAAACCGTATGAGTTTTTTAACGCCGATATCATGATTTCCGCCTCGGATGCCAACTCCATGACCGAAGGTGGAAATGTTGCACGGCAATGGTTGTTTCAATCGCTGGCAGATCCCGATGTAACCTCCGGCACTGGCCTTTTCATTGCAAATGTCAATTGGACTCGCCCGACCAAAACTCTTGGTTTGACAACTTATGGCGTTGATACAACGAAGCCAGAGTTTTTGTCGTCGGCTTTGGCTCGAAAGGTCATGACGTTACAATTGCCGAAATCGGGAATTCTCGACATGTTTACCCGCGGTTTGCCTCGCGAAGAAGCTGCTGCAATCCGGCAACAGACCCCAACATCGTTTGAGGTTACTGGCACAACATTAACCCTTTACGACACATTTCAGGGCGGCGGGGGTTTTGGTGGCGATGGATATATGATGGTCTCGGACCAGACATTTGTCACACTTTTTCCGGCTCGAAGCTCCTCAGCTCCCGATCATATCCTTTTGAAAATAGCTCCAGGGGCGGACCCTGATCTGGTCGCCGCTCGGTTGAGCGAGTTGATCTCTGATAAAACACTGCGCGTGCGTAGTTTCGCGAAAGCTGCCTCTGATGATCTTACCTATCAACAGACCAAAAGACCTACGGGCATCATTTTTGGCTTTGGTGTCATCATTGGAATTTTGGTAGGTATCGTGATTGTCTACCAAGTGCTTTCGACTGACGTCGCTGATCACTTAAGTGAATATGCGACATTCAAAGCTATGGGTTATCCCGAGCGATTTTTCCTAGGGATTGTCTTCGAAGAGGCGCTCATTCTCGCGATCCTGGGCTTTATACCAGGGGTTATTGTCGCTACTGGCTTATTGACAGGGATGAAGGCAGCAACCTCGCTGCCACTGGCAATGACAGCTGATATGGCGATTATGGTATTTCTTGGCACTTTGGTGGCGTGCTCTTTATCAGGAGCGATTGCAACACGAAGGTTAGTTTCAGCTGATCCAGCAGATCTGTTTTAGGAAAGCCATATGTCTGAAGCATTTCCAATTTCAGTTAAGGGATTGAATCATTGGTTCGGCGAAGGTGAAGCACGAATACAGGCGCTCTTTGATATAAATCTGGAGGTGAAACGCGGAAGCCTAACGATACTGATGGGGCCTTCTGGTTCGGGTAAAACAACAGCCTTAACTTTAATGGGATGTCTGCGCGACGTTCAGGATGGCTCTGTCGAGCTACTGGGTCATGAGCTTAATGGCGCAGGTCACATCTTGAATGAAGCGTTGCGGCGCAGGCTTGGTTTCATTTTTCAGGCTCACAATTTGCATGGCAGTCTGACTGCGCTTCAAAATGTATTGATGGGCCTGCAAGTGCATGGTTTACCAAAACGAGGGCTTCAGGACGAAGCTGCGAGGCACGCTTTGTCGCTCGTAGGGTTGGCCGATCGAATGACGTACTTGCCAGGCAATTTGTCTGGCGGACAAAAGCAACGTGTTGCTGTGGCGCGGGCACTAGTGGGAAATCCCGAAATTGTTTTTGCTGATGAACCAACAGCTGCACTAGACAGCGAAAGTGGAATGACCGTGGTCAAAATATTGAAAAACCTTGGTCGTGCACGCGGTACAACAACCGTTATGGTCACTCATGACAACCGTATCCTGGAATTAGCCGACAGAATCGTTACGTTAGAAGATGGGCGGATCGTCAGCGACAAAATACAAGAAGGCAATTAACCGCCTATTTGATGAGAATGGTTGGGAAGTAGAAATTGGGGGGTCGTCGCAACACAACTTGTTGCTCGGTGAGCCGTTATTCGTTTGAAAATATTGTTTATAGGAAGGCAAGGCCTAAGTCTAAATTCCGATTAACTGCATATCAATAATTTCTAAACCTTTTTGGATGTGACC
>JBAUHS010000022.1:0-35141 GCA_049680405.1 Salaquimonas sp.
GGCGAGCGTTCTATCTCGGTTGCTTGCATGCATTGCTCCGATGCGCCTTGCATGGCAGTGTGCCCGGTAGACTGTTTCTACCAGACAGACGATGGCGTGGTTCTCCACTCCAAAGATCTGTGCATTGGCTGTGGATATTGCTTCTATGCGTGCCCGTTTGGTGCGCCGCAATTCCCGCAGGCTTCCAATTTCGGCTCCCGTGGCAAAATGGACAAATGTACATTTTGTGCTGGCGGACCGGAAGAGGACAACTCAGCTGCTGAGTTCCAGAAATATGGTCGTAACCGTCTGGCAGAAGGCAAGTTGCCTCTCTGTGCGGAAATGTGCTCAACCAAGGCGCTTCTTGCCGGTGATGGCGACACAGTGTCGTCAATCTATCGCGAACGCGTAGTGGCTCGTGGCTTCGGCTCCGGTGCATGGGGTTGGGGTACTGCCTACGAGAACAAAACTGGCGGTTAAGTCTGTTAAAATTTTATGGAGGTGGCTATGGTCACCTCCATATTTTTCAATTTATTTGGTGTTGTTTCACATTTCATAATCTGGTGTTCATGCCAGCTTATGAAATCTGATTGGCGTTTATTGAGAACGGAGTAACTATGCATTCGAACCGTACCAAAACGATAAGAGCGATAAGCATGACACGGCGGGAAACCGAGATTGAGACAAAAAAATCGCATTCCATTTGGGCTTTATTTCTCGTCTTGGCTTTGGCGCTGATGTTTTTTGCAAGCTCTGCTCTTGCTCAAAGCTCCGTTCGTCCTCCTGACAACGCAACTCAGAATGTCATTGAAAACCCTGTTGATGGGAATGTGCCGGGCAACGCCCTTGGCAATTCCGATGTATCAAACAGCTGGGGCGATGTCCGAAAAGGCGTGGAAGGGACTGTATCCATCCCCGATACAAAAGCCGGTGTTCTGGTCCAAAGCGCCGGTGAAGATTACCGCTTGACCCGCAAAGGTCCGCTATTCAGTTATCTCGGTCTTGCCATGTTGGGAACTCTTATTGCCCTTGCCATATTCTTTGCTCTACGCGGGCGCATCAAGGTTGAGCACGGTCTATCGGGCAAAAAGATCAAACGTTTTTCCGACGTGGAAAGAATGGGTCATTGGTTGATGGCTATATCATTTATCATTTTGGCAATCAGCGGGCTAAATGTAACTTTTGGCAAATACGTGATCATGCCGGTTATCGGTAAGGATGCTTTCGGGCCTTTATCCCTGTTCCTGAAAACCACCCATCATTATATTGCTTTTGCGTTTATGCTTGGCTTGGCCATCGCCTTTGTTTGCTGGGTTGTCCATAATATCCCAAGTCGCCATGACATTGGTTGGCTATTAAAAGGTGGCGGCTTGTTCTCGAAGGGCGTTCATCCTCCAGCCAAAAAATTTAATGCGGGTCAAAAGATGATATTTTGGCTCACCATGATTGGCGGTTTGTCGCTTTGCTTGTCTGGCTGGCAATTGCTGTTCCCATTCGAGCATAATTATTTTGCTGATACGTTCACCATGCTCGCAAAAATCGGCATCGATATCCCTGCGATGATTGGTATTGCTGCGCCTCCTTATTCGGGAATCCAAGAACAACAATTTGCAACCATCTGGCACGTGATCATGGCGGTTGTAATGATCTGCGTAATCATGGCGCACATCTATATCGGCTCTGTTGGCATGGAAGGCGCATTTGACGCTATGGGTTCTGGCGAAGTAGATGAAAACTGGGCAATTGAACATCATTCACTTTGGGTTGAAGAAGTGAAAAGCGGAAAAAGCGCAGGATCTGCGAAAGCCCAGCCAGCTGAATAAAGTTGGCTGCGGTTTGTTGACCGCAATTTGAACGACATCTGATACACGGAGTTTGTTCTGGATAAAGTTGCAAAATTCGCTTTGTTTATTTGCTTGACGTTTGCGGCTGCATGGCATGCGGCAGCACAGCAGGTTTCGCTTCCCGATAAACTTGTTGGACATGGTGGTCCAGTGAAGGCTGTCCAAATCAATTTGTCGGGAGACCAGGCACTGACGTCCTCATTTGACTATTCAATCATGTTTTGGAGCCTTCAAAACGGAAAAGCCGAAACGCTGCACAGAATGATCGGTCACAATGCTGCAGTAAATGACATAGCTTTTGTGCCAGCCCGTGAGAACTTTTGGTCAGACAATGAGATCGCTGTCTCCGTATCTGATGACGGAGCCTTTGGTATTTGGGATCTGAAATCGGGCGAAGCTGTATCCTTGATAAAGGACGGCGAAGAAAAGATGCTGGATGTTACTGCTTCCAGTGATGGGACCTTTGCTGCAGCGGCAAAGTGGGATGGCAGCGCTCGGGTATATGACCTGGAAACCCGCAAGGAAATTTACCGTTTTGAAGGTCATAAAGGGCCGGTAAACTCCGTTGCATTTTCACCAAATTCAAATGCCCTTTTTTCTACATCCTATGACGGTGATATCAGGTTCTGGAGGGTGCGGGAGCCTGAAACTCCCGATCAATATTCAATATTGCAACATGGGGCAGTCATTCATTCCAACGGTTGGGGCGTCAATGTTATGCAGGCTTTACCTGATGGTACGGGCCTCTTGTTTGGAACTGTCAACGGTTTGGTCGGTGTTCTTGATATTCAATCGAGAAAAGTCACTGAACTTGGCACCTATGAGCATCCAATCTTGTCATTGGCTATCAGTGAAAAGGCTGGCTGGATTGCTGCGGGAAGCGGAGACGGTTTTATTAGAGTCTATGACCTTGCAAGCAAGGAGTTGATAGAACAGCGGCAGGATGCCTATGGGCCGGTTTGGGGCATGGCGTTTTCTGCCGACGGCAAACAGATTTTCAAGGCTGGCCTTGATGACTTTGTAGGCCAGTGGCAAATTTCACCGAGAAAGCCCATTGAGCTTTCTCAAAGTGAGTTCCCAAGACGATTTCAAGTGCGCAACAGTGAAGATCCCGGTGAGAGCGAGTTCCAGCGAAAGTGTTCGGTATGTCATACACTTGTTCCGAACGATAAAAACCGAGCTGGCCCAACTCTTTACAAATTGTTTGGGCGCAAGGCCGGAACAGTTCCAGGTTATGTATATTCACCAGCGCTTTTGAACTCGGGCATTATCTGGACTGAAGAGACCGTCAGCAGATTGTTTGACGAAGGGCCGGATATTGTAACTCCTGGTACTAAAATGCCCATCCAGCGGTTGAAGAGTGTTGAACGGCGCAACGACTTGATTGCCTATTTAAAACGGGCGTCCGAAGTGGGTGAAGAATAGTAATTTGATCACAATGTCGCTTGCAAAACCGGCTATGAAAATGTGAAATGAATTTGGATAATGAAACAGATGATGGATGATAAAGCCATCTCAACAAATTGGAAAAGATTATGAGAGCCTTTTTAATGGCGATGGTCGTGATATTGATAGTTGCTTTGGGAGCGGGCTTCCTGATGGGGGGAGTGCTTGGCGAGAGCTCTAGCGATGCTTACACTTCAACCTCCACTCGTCTCTGATTTTCGTTTGAAAATCAAAGCTTCCATCTCTCTGTTTTACTTTGTGTCCTTTGCGGCATTTGTTTGTGCAATACTTATGTCTGTTCAATATGTAAGGGCAGAGGAAAGACACAATAACTGGCGCGTGACGTTGGTGAAAAACCGCATGGCATCGGTCGTGTCAGTTTTACCGCAAACCGGAAATGCCAAAAGAAACTTGGAAGAACCGGAAGGAAGTGGCGTCGCAATTGGTAACTATATCCTAACGGCAGATCACGTATTGGGTGACACCAACCGTGTCTTGGTAAGAGCCTCAAATGGTCAAGTGTCCGAGGCAACAATTTATCTACGGGACAAAATGACGGATTTGGCCCTGTTGAAACCAGCAGTGATATCCAGTGCAATGTCCTTGAATGAACTCACCAATAATGTTGAAACAGGCGGCGATGTCTGCGTGATTGGCAATGCCTTTGGCCTTGGCCCTGCTTTGACCTGCGGAATTGTTTCTGCGATGGGACAACGCGGAATCGGATTCAATTATATTGAGGATTTCATCCAGACAGATGCTGCCGTTAATCCGGGCATGTCAGGGGCGCCTTTGTTCAACGATCAAGCGGAATTGGTAGGGTTGGTTACAGCGATTTATACCAAAAAATCCGATGGAAATCTGGGCGTCAATTTTGCTGCCTCTGCAAATTTGATCAAAGTGTTTCTGGAAGACGCGATAGACGGGAAAATCGATCGCCAGAAGCCCGGAATGATAATGCAAAACGCGCCTTTGCCCGGCGAAACTGGACCGGCCGGTGGTTTGGTGAAAGCTGTTGCCAGTAACAGCCCTGAAGATCGCTCGGGCGTCATGGTCAAAGATCTGGTTCTATCGGCGAATGACATTCCCATAAAAGGACAGGCCGATTACCTCGCAGCCCTTGCCTTATCAGGCGTAAGTGGTCAAATGAGGTTGGTGATTTTGCGTGATGGTCAAGCGCAAATCATTGAATATTCCTTTTGAAAAAATATCCAACAAAACGGAGATAATAAATGAGTGAAGAAGACTTCAACATGTCACTACGCAAATTCCTCAAACAGGTGGGCGTGACCTCTCAAAGGGAAATTGAAGAAGTCGCTCGTGCGATGGACTCAAATGATACACTCAAGGTCAAAATGGTTTTGACCGCTGAAGGCACGTCTCTCAATCATGTGGTTGAGGGAAAAATTGATCTTCCATAAAGGTGTATTGATGGAACTCGAAGACCCGGATTTTCCGCCTCTTATTTCAGGTAATTCCGTATCCGCTGGAGAAAATCCTGCTGATGTGGCTTTTGAAATGGCACGCGCTGGAAAAGCGGAAGCCGGTGATCTATTTTGGTCCCGTGATACTCATGCCGCAAGTCTGGCGATTATTCTGGAACCTGAATCAAAAGCCGAGGACGCGCTATGTATGGCACCACTGGCCATGGTGGTGGTTTCCGATTCAATTGGTGCAATTGGTCCGCCAAATTTGCCCATAACGTTTGATTGGCCTAAAACCATACTTGCCAATGGCGCTGTTGTGGGAGGGGTTGAAATTAGATTTCCGGAACAAACCAAAAGTGCAGATGTGCCATCCTTTATGGTCATGTCTTTGCATCTCAATATTTCTTGGAGAACAGGTGCTGAATCCAGTCAATCCTCAAGCGACTTCGAGCCGGGCAAAAATCTGATGCGAACAGTCTTGCATGAAGAAGGGGCAGGGGATCTCGACCGCTCCATCATCATCGGTTCATGGGCTCGACATTTTACGGCCTGGATAGATACCTGGGAGCAGGATGGATTTAAATCCGTCCATGAAAACTGGCTGTTCAGGGCTGATAAACGCAATGAAATGATGACAGTTGAAACCCAATCCGGGCTTGAACAGGGTGTACTCATTGGCATGGATGAAAAAGGTGGGCTGCTCTTGAAACAGAATGGAGTAACCAAGCTCATATCGCTCAGGGATGTTTGGTTTGAACCTGGTGATAAGCCCAGTGCTGAGAAAGTGCTTCAATGAGCGGCATTGTTGCAGATAAACCAAGTCCAAGACTGATCTGGAAGTCCTCGGGGTTACATTTAACCCAAAAACAGAAAAACGGCTGGCTTGAAGTCACGCCTGATTTGCTTCGGGCCTATTACACGCGGCCGGAAGTCCATCCGGTTGAAGAATCATGCGCTCAAGAGCATTTATTATTTGAGCGGTTGATGGATGATCCGCCGGCTGCCGTGACGAATGAAGAAATCGAAAAAATCGCCGATCCTGATGCGGCAGAGAATTACCGTATTATTCTTCGCTTCCGTGATCATCTCTTGAAATACGGCACTGTTGAACAGGCATACATGGCCTTGTTTACTTCAGAAAATCCGCCGCTTGTTCCTCCGGTTTTCATTACGCAGATGGTTCACCTGATTATTTCGGGCATGTTGTCGAGTGTCTTTGATCCATTCATCATTCGGGCCGCTGAGATATTCTTCCGGGAGCAAAAGGTCACGAATGAGGATGGCCAAATCATGTTTGCCGATAGTGAGGTGGTTGAAGTCTATTCAGAGACCGGCGGCCTGGGCGGCTTGGGCGGCCTGTTGGCAGAAGCCGGTACGCAAATGCGCGAAGTTTCACTCGATGTGATGACTGAGGAAAACAAGGAACTGTATTTGAATCGCGCTGATCAATTTAATATGGCACTTGATTTCAGATATACGCAGCCGGGTCCCGATGCTTTTGCAAGAATGCTGGAAAAGTGGGTCCGTCACATGCTTGGCATTGATGCTAGGATCACGTCGGTTCAATCCGTCAATGATCAAAAATGGAGTTGGCATGTGGGTTTGGACGCTTATGCAACAAAAATTCTGAACGATTTGTATAATGGGACTGGTGACCCTATTTCTACTTCTAGTCAGATTGCCGGATTGTTCAGGATGGAATTTACCAATCGCACTGATCTTGTTGAAAATATGCGCGGCAAGGCTGTTTATTTGGGTTTGGCGATGTCACCTGATAGGGTCATTGCTATGAAGCCGCAAAATTTATTAGTGAATCTGCCACTTAGAAAAAAGAACTAAACTAAACGGCAAACTTAAGGGAATAAGAAATGTCCGCACAAGTCTCAAGGTTTTTGAATGGAAATATGGCGCGTTTGCTTTTTGCCTTACTGGCATTGCTTTTGGCGATCTTCTTCTGGTTTCAATATCAACAAGTTGGAAACATCAAATCGAGCCAAAGCGAGATTTTGGATGCATCCGAGGTTGCAGCAATGGGGAACAACCCCGCAATTGCAAAATGCGCAGAAACGCGTTTTGCGCAAATTGATCAACTTGTCTCAGATGGTTACTTGGATCCGTCACTTATTGAGAGTGAAAGAGAAAAAGTTGTCAGTCGCTGCATCGTCACCGGACAGTAATTCAATATTCAGCAACCCTCATTTTGAACTGAATCTTAGCCTTCGCAACACAGGCTAGCTGTCATCTTTGTTGAGAAAGTCTTCAATCGTCAGCCCTTCGCGTTCAGCCACAATATAGTCGTCGGTTGTGCGCGGTGCCGGACGATTGGCGATTGCAAAAGGGTCTCCGCCACCAGCTGCAAGCGTTTCCAGTTTGCAGGTGTCACACATTTTCAAAAGGTCTGCCTGACCTTTGTCGGCAAACATTCTGTGGCTGCCCGCTAATTGAGCGCCTATTCGGGCGATCGTGGATTGGGAAGCAAAAGGCGTATCACACTTGATACATTTGAACGGCTCTTCCTCATACAAGGTCATTGGCTGCATTGCATTAGGGACGAGGTTGAATCTCGGTTGCAGGCTGATGGCATTCTCCGGGCAAGTCGCTTCGCAAATGCCGCATTGAACGCAGGCCGTTTCAACAAACCGCAATTGAAGCGTGTCAGGATTATCCCGCAGCGCATCGGCAGGACATGACGATACACAGGCAAGGCAAAGCGTGCAGGCTTCAGTGTTGACGTTGACAGCCCCATAGGGCGCGTCTTCCGGCAGCATAATTTCCGTTAGCTTGGATTTGCTGGCTGTTGCAAGGATCGTTATGGCATTGCGGGCAACTTCACGCTTATTGCCAAGGGGATTGAAAGTTTTTTCGACAATTTTTTTCTGAGTTGAAGAAGACCACAACTGACGCTCAACGATATCAGGGTCATTTTCAACCAATAAAGAAATACGATCTTCACCGAAGCCAAGTGCGCCTGTGAAGGCGTTGGCAAGTTCAATCTCTTTCTTTACAGCGTCAAATTCTTCCAATTTTGCAGGGTCGGCCAAAATAGCGATTTGGGTGAAGCCGGAGCACAGCGCTGCAAGCATCGCATCATGGCCGATGCCGGATGTGCTGTGCATTTCAAACGGGATGACATTGTGCGGCAGGCCTTTGCCAAAACGTGCCATGGCATTGATCAGGTCCATCCCATGCTTAGTGTCATGGAAAAGAAGTACAGCGTTTTTCCCACCGGCTTTGTGATAGACTTCCGAGAGTGTTTGCAAAGACCGGATAGCGTCATGGCGCACAGGATAGGAATAGGTCACAGCTCCTGTTGGGCAATGAGCCGCGCAATTTCCACATCCACCACAAATATCATTGTCGACTTCAACAATATCCCCGATTGAGGTAATGGCTCCAGCCGGGCAATTATCGATACATTTAGAACAGCCGGTTTTCTTCGAGCGGGAATGAGCGCAGATTTCTGAATCATAGGATACATAAAGCGGCTTCTCGAATTCCCCAACCATTTCGCCAGCTTCGATGACTGCGCGCATGACGGCAGCAGGATCTTTTGGATCAGCTCTAAAATAACTATCGCGCCCTTGGTGCCGGCTAAACAAGGGAGTTGCGCCTGTGATGTCCAAAATCACGCTGCATCTGGATTTGGCGCCATCTCTGGCCATCGCAAAATCGAGTTTAGATTTTGAAGAAGGCAACATGGACGCATATTGATCCACAATAACATCAAATGATCCCAAGGTTCCGCTGGCCGAATTCATTTTGCCGCTGAAAACTGGAAATTCCAATTGATGGGGTAGAAGCAAATCATCTGTACCCGTCAGTAACAACGTCACGGAAAGTCTCTTGTTCAACAGTTCTGCTGCTTCAAAAGCCGATTGGCCTTTGCCGATAACCAGGCACAACCCGTCACTGATAATGCTTTTTGTCCGGGCCGGTTTCATTTCCACATTGGCTTGAGCAATTAGGGCTGCAGCCTTTGGGGAAACTTTTTTTGCATCGCTGCTCCAGCCGGCCTTTTCCCTTATGTTGAAATAGATCGGCTCAGGACTATTTGTCTCTGCAGCGATTTCGGAAAAGAGCGCAGATTCCTGTGTGCATCCAATGCATAACTGGGTGTCTGGATTGTCCGCAAGCGCCTTTTCGAACTTCCCGATTTCTGATCTGCACAGATGGGTATGGATAATAACGTCGCCATCAGCAGTGTCATCGGACATGAATGCGTGAGCCAAATCTGAAGCATTCAACTGCATGGTCTTTTCGCAGTTGCAAATTAGCGTCGTCGGTTTGTTCTGGCCCATCTATTCTTCCCGGTTTGGCCATATTGACCATTGCATTCTGGCTACCAAACATTAACTTGGTGTATGAAGCAAGGCTAAATTTGGAAAGGTGGTTGGTGTCAAGAGAACTCAGAATTCATGTTGGTGTGATTGCGGAAAAGCGTAAATCTTCCTCCCAATGGGCGGAGGATTATTGGATTCCGACCGGTGTGGTGGAAAGCCATCTGAACCAGCATGAAGGGGATGTTCTTTATCAAACTGATGACCTGAAGCGTTATTTCATGGGCTATAGTGAAATCTATTGCCACGCTAAAGAAACGGAAGCCTATATTCACAATTTTGAAAGCCGTGTTCCTGCTATTTACGTAATTTTGAGGCGGGACGATGAAAATGCGCATTCGCTGGATTGGTATGTACACGACGTTACTGTTTCGCCCTATGAGGCTCAGGATTATTCAGATTCTGCCGAAGACATTGTCGAGCGCGTGGCAATGCCTGTTGGCATAGCAAAACGCGTAATGGAGTTCATTGATCTTCACCACGTGGATGAGAAATTCAAGAAGCGTAAACGCAAAGACTTTAAATCGGAAATCAAGCAATTTGGAAAAGAACCAATTTTCCTTGAACGCGACAGGCCAGACAAAAATGGTGGCTTTGATGCCTGATAAAGAAGATGACGGAAACTTTCTCAGCAGATGGTCACGCCGCAAACGCATGCGTGATGATGAGGTGGAAGAGGTTGTTGAATTAGAGACAACAGATGAACCTGTTGCTGAAAAGCCGATGGCAATTGCCGCCGCAGATACGGCTTTGGAACAGGATACTGAGCTTGCAGAGCCCTCAGAGCCAACCGAGGAAGAGCTTGAGATTCAGGCAAATATTGAGGCTGCTGAAGCAGTTGATCTGGAAACACTGGCATATGAATCCGACTTTGAAGTTTTCATGAAGAAGGGGGTGCCGGACGCTATAAAGAATGCCGCAATGCAGAAACTTTGGCGAAGCAATCCGGTTCTCGCGGTGCTAGATGGGTTGAATGATTATGATGAGGATTTTGGTGATCCGAAACTCAACGTCTACAAATCAGCCTGGGAAGTAGGCCGGGGGTTCCTTACCGATGATGAAATGAACCACAATCCTGCTGACAAGGTTAAGGCATTGGTTGAAAAATGGATGGAAGAGCCTGTTGAGGCAACGACAGCTATAGCCAGTGAAACAACCCAGGAAGAGCAGGAAGATGATACACAATTGGCAGCCAATGACCCAGATGATGAACCCGCTGATAATGAAGTTGAAATTGAGGAAACTGACGAGGCTGAAGTCAGTCAGGAGCCAGTTCGGGTATCAATAAGAAGTCGAATATTCGACGATGCCCAAGACAAGAGTTGATCTTTCCAACAAATTGAAACAGTTAGCCAAAAAGCGAGTATCAATGTTCGCTAAGATGATAATATTGACAAAACTTACACCCGCAATCGAAAGATAAAAATGACCGCACTGACAAAAGAAACAGTCCTTGGTGAACTAAAAAAGGTCAAAGGACCGGATTTGAAAAGCAACATTGTTGATTTGGGACTGGTGTCTGAGATCTTCATCTCCGACGCAAAGGTCATTTTTTCACTAGCTGTTCCTGCAGAACGAGCAAGTGAGCTTGAACCCCTGCGCGCGGCCGCTGAAAAAGTGGTAAGGGATATCCCGGGTGTAAAAGGAGCAATGGTGGCCCTTACTGCTGAAAGGAAGGGGGGTAAAGGAGAAGCCCCGCCGAAACCTGCCGGCGCAAAGCAGGGCGGTAGCGTTCCGCCCCCAATGGCTGGCAGTGCGGCTGGGGGCATTATCCCAGGCCGGCCACAGCAAGCGCCGACACCCGATAAGGCAGGTGTTCCCGGTATAAAATCGATCATCGCGGTTGCATCGGGAAAAGGTGGTGTCGGCAAGTCTACGACTTCGGTCAACCTGGCTTTGGCATTGCAGGCTAATGGCCTCAAAGTCGGCATAATGGACGCGGATATTTATGGCCCGTCCATGCCGCGTTTGTTGGGAATTTCTGGTCGCCCGCAACAGGTATCCGGTCGCATCATCAAGCCAATGGAAGGCTTTGGTCTTAAAGTAATGTCGATGGGTTTTCTGGTGGATGAAGAAACGCCTATGATTTGGCGCGGTCCAATGGTGATTTCAGCGTTGACCCAAATGCTTCGGGAGGTGGAATGGGGCGAGTTGGATGTATTGGTCGTAGATATGCCGCCTGGAACCGGCGACGCGCAATTGACGATGGCACAACAAGTACCATTGGCTGGAGCAGTGATTGTCTCCACGCCTCAGGATCTGGCTTTGATCGATGCACGAAAAGGCCTCAATATGTTTCGCCGCGTTGATGTTCCTCTCTTGGGCATCATCGAGAATATGAGTTACTTCATCTGTCCGGACTGCGGCAGCCAGCATAATATCTTCGGCAATGGCGGAGCGATGAACGAAGCTGAGCGCATTGGCGTGCCATATCTTGGCGCAGTTCCACTACACATTGATATTCGGGAAAATTCTGATGCGGGAACTCCTGTTGTTGTCTCAGCGCCTGACGGGCCACACGCAGAAATTTATCGTAACATCGCAGCAAAAGTTCTGGAGCGTTTGGAAGCCGAAAACGAATTGCAGGGCGGTCCTGCGATTGTATTCGACTAACAGCTGAAGACGCGAGAAGGGATGGCAAACAGCCATCCCATCTGTGCAATAGTGACGGACATTTACCGAGGCTTTATGAGTCAAGAAGGCCGCATTTGTGATACTATTGTTGTTATACTGATGGATCCGCCAGATGATTGCGTAGCATTTCCTGGTAAGACTTCATCATGTTGTCGACAAAAGGCTCATGCTCCTCGACTTCCATAACATTCTTACCTACATGGGCATTGTATCGCGCCGCAGCATATAAAAATGCCATGTGCAGTTCCGTGGCGCTGATCGTTTGATTTTCACGATTTGCCACATCGATAAACTTATCGGCTATTTGCAAGAAACGCTTGTCAGTCATTTCGCCTTTGGATTCAGCCGCGCGGCGTTCTTTCCGGTTCGGTTTATGATAGTCATCCATTCAAGTTTCCAATCAAAGGCCAGCTAGTTGTTGCACCTAATATAGTTTAGGCCAGAGTAAGGACTGTGGAGCACAATATTTCAAGTGCTTTAATTTAGACCGAGATATTTTTGGTTCAGGTGTCAGATTTACCTGCCGCATTGGTCAATTTTTGCACGGCTTCATACTGCGACAAGAAGATTGAGCCAGTAAGGTCATCTATAAAATGCTCCTGTTTGAGGCGGTCCATTACAGGGCCTTTGACTTCGGTCAAATGCAACTGGATATCCATTTCCTTCAGGCGTTCATTGATCATCTCAAGAGACTCAAGCGCGCTTAAATCAATCTCGTTAATCGCAGAGCATTGCAGGATAACGTGTTTGACATTTTCATCACCCACGACGCGGTTGTAAATCTTGTCTTCCAAAAAACGTGCATTGGCGAAGTAAAGACTTTCATCTACCCGCAATGTCACGATTTCCGGCTTGGTTATAACCTTATGGCGATGGATGTTTCTAAAGTGCTCAGTACCAGGCACCTGTCCAACTTCTGCGATGTGTGGCTTGGAAGATTTATAAAGATGCAGCAAAATGGAAACGCCAACGCCGGCAGAAACACCGGCCTCAACCCCGAGCGTTAGTGTCACCAGAATTGTCGTCAGAACCGCTAAAAAATCGGCCTTTGAATAATGCCAGCTACGTTTGAGGATCGAAAAATCCACAAGGCTGAGAACGGCAACAATAATCGTTGCGGCAAGGGTTGCCTGAGGGAGATAAAAAACAAGCGGAGTGAGCGCCAGCGCTGCTATTGCGAGACCTGCGGCTGTGAATATACCGGCAGCTGGTGTTTCCGCCCCGGCGTCAAAATTGACAACAGACCTTGAAAACCCTCCGGTTACGGGAAACCCGCCCGTCAGGGACGCACCAATATTGGCAGCTCCCAGGCCGATCAATTCTTGATCAGGATCAATACGCTGGCGTTTTTTGACAGCAAGTGTTTGTGCTACTGAAATGGATTCAACAAACCCGATGATGGAAATCAGAAATGCTGGCAGAAGCAATTGCCCCAGCAATTCAGGTGAGAAAGAAGGAAGCGTCAATGGCGGCAGACTTTGCGGTACTTCACCAACAACCCTCACGCCTTTGTCCATTAGACCAAGGAGCCATACAGCAAGAGTAGTGACCGCAACAACAACTACGGGACCAGTTTTGACCAATATGCCCGTCAAGCCAGCCGACAATCCCAAACTCGTCAACAAGGGTTTCAACCCCTTTCGCACCCAGAACAAAAAGCCGGTAGCAAACACTCCGATAATCGCGGTGATCCAGTTGATCTCAGCCAAGTGTTGGGCCAGCGAGGTGACAAGCTCAAGCAGGTTGTGACCCTCTGCATTGATCCCCAAAATATGTTTGAGCTGACTTGTCGCAATGATAATGCCAGAGGCAGTAATAAAACCCGCTATCACGGGATGCGACAGGAAATTGGCAACAAATCCCAATTTCAATAAGCCCATGGCGAGCAATATTACGCCTGAAAGCGCGGCTAGTGAAAGAGCGGCAACAGCATACCCCATTGTTCCTTGCTCAACGATATTGCTGAGCGCAGCGGCGGTCATCAATGAGACAACGGCTACAGGGCCAACAGCCAAAGCATGGCTTGTGCCGAACACAGCATACAAAATGATTGGAGCAATCGAAGCGTAGAGCCCCGCCTCAGGGGGCAAGCCCGCCAGCAAAGCATAGGCAAGAGACTGGGGGATCAGCATGATCGTAACGATCAAGGCTGCGACCAGATCGTTAGATAGGGCCATACGATCATAGTTCCGCCCCCAAGCCAGGATAGGCAGGTACTTTTGAAGAGGAGGTTTCATAGGTCTCTCTAGATGTTTGCCAAAGGCCGCTTATTGCGCAGATGAACAGAGTATGGGAAAGTAATATGGTCTATTTGACTGAAACTTTCTCAGGTTTGGCCATCCACTCTCGTCCCTTCAACATGCCCTGCCAATAAATTGGAGGGAGCATTTTTTCTTTTAGAAACCAGGCCGCCCGGGTTGGTTTGGTCCCGTCAATAATAAATTTGGGAAAACTCGGCAGCAGAGTGCCGCCATATCCAAATTCTGCCAGAACGATTTTTCCTTTTTCAACAGTCAGTGGGCATGAGCCGTAGCCATTATATTGGGACGTTGCGGAACCTCCGCGTATATCAGCCAGAAGATTTTCTGCAACAACAGGCGCTTGGATACGGGCCGCAGCGGCAGTCTTTGCATTGGGAGCATTCATGACATCGCCAAGCGACCAGATATTTTCGTAAGTCTTGTGTCGCAAAGTCGCTTGATCAACATCGACCCATCCTGTTGCATCTGCAAGCGGAGAGACACGGATAAAATCAGGGGCAGTTTGAGGCGGGCAGACATGCATCATGTCAAAATCCATCTCTACCCTTTTCACTTCCGTGTCGGGTTTGCTGACATCAAACCAGGCTTTTTTAGCCGGGCCGTCAACCGCAACCAGGTTATGAAAAAAGTTCAATTTTGCATCGTATTTTTCGACATATTTCATCAGCGCTGGCACATAGTCTTTGACACCGAATAATACGCCGCCTGCATTGTTGAAATGAATATCAATATTTCTCAACACGCCGCGCCGATGCCATGCATCGCCAGAAAGATACATCGCTTTTTGCGGCGCGCCAGCACATTTGATCGGCATAGGCGGCTGGGTGAAAATCGCGCGGCCTTGTTTCAAGCCCTCGACCAATTGCCATGTATAAGGCGCCAGATCATATCTATAATTTGAAGTAACTCCGTTTTGGCCCAAAGTTTCCACCAAACCTTCTACTTTGTTCCAGTCAAGTTTCAGGCCGGGACAAACGATCAACCGATCATATTTAACGACCCGGCATCCATCCAGAATCACGGCATTGTTTTCCGGTTCAAAAGCGGCCACTGCTGATTTGATCCAATGAACGCCTTTGGGTATGAGCGAGCCCATCACCCGGGCAGTTTCTTCAGCCTGAAAAATACCGCCACCTACCATAGTCCATCCCGGCTGATAATAGTGAATATCTGCCGGATCAATGATCGCTATTTCAAGGTCAGGTTTACGGGATTTTAAACTTGCAGCAGCAGATATGCCACCTGAACCTGCCCCGATAATGACAACTTGGAACTTGGCATCTCCGGAATCCGTTGGCGTTTTGCCGCCATTCAAAATTCGGCGTACAACGCCTTTCATGTCATAACCGGCTGCCTTGGTGACTGCCAGAATGTCGGACAAATCGCGTTTGCCGGATTGGGCTAAAGACCAAAGCGTTGTCGAGCGTGTGCCCGTACGGCAATAGGCTAGAACTGGGCCTGGCAATTCGGTGAGCAGTTTGTCAAAGGCAGCCGCATCATCATCAGAGACCTTGCCGCCAACGATGGGCAGATACGCAACTTCCAAACCATGCTTTTTCGCCGCATTCGCGATCTCTTGAAAGGTCGGTTGGTCCGCACCTTCACCGTCAGGTCGGTTGCAAATGACCCCGCGAAATCCATCAGCCTTGATTGCTTTTAAATCGGCAGGGGATATTTGCTCGCTAACGGACAGGCCATCAGTCAGTTTCTTGAATGACATGGTGTTTCTTTCAGATCAAATCGCGTTGATAGGGACTTTTAGCATTGGATTGCCATCTTTGTCTTTAGGTACTTCCCCGGCTCTCATGTTGATTTGCAAAGAAGGAATGATGAGTTTTGGCATTGCCAATTGCTGATCACGCTCAGTGCGGAACTTTATGAAATCCTCACGGCTTTTGCCGCCACCAACATGAATATTGTTGGCTTTTTGTTCCGCTACGGTTGTTTCCCATTGGATCGCGCGGCCGTTGGGGCCATAGTCATGGCACATGAATAAACGCATATCGTCCGGAAGGGCCAAAACTTTTTGGATGCTGTCATAAAGTTCACCAGCGTCACCGCCCGGGAAGTCTGCTCTTGCAGAGCCACCATCAGGCATGAAAAGTGTATCACCGGCAAAGGCTGCATCACCAATAACATGAACCATGCATGCTGGTGTATGCCCAGGAGTATAGATCGCAAAAGCCTGCATTTCGCCAATCATATAAGTGTCGCCGTCTTTGAAAAGTGCATCAAATTGCGAGCCGTCACGTTGAAACTCGGTGCCTTCGTTGAAGACCTTTCCAAAGGTCTCTTGAACGACCATGATTTTCTCACCAACACCGATCTTGCCGCCTAGCTTTTCCTGGAGATAGGGCGCAGCACTCAGGTGATCCGCATGGACATGGGTCTCGATGATCCAGTCAAGCGTCAGTCCACGATCTTTAATTTCATTGATCAGCAAATCGGCATGTTCATGGGTAATGCGCCCAGCGGCATAGTCGATATCCATTACGCTATCGATAATCGCGCAGTGATTGCTCTTGGGATCCTTGACGATATAGGAAATGGTGTTTGTCGCCTCGTCAAAATGCGCTGACACTTCCGGCTTAACATCCATGTTGACTGGGTATTGAGACATTGATCTATCCTGTTTGTTAAAGCTGTTCGAATTCGGGCTTGTACGGTGCTCGTTTAATTGCGACAAATCCGCATGCGCCCGGTGAGATGAACCGAGTTAGTTGATCTTGCAAGTACTTGCACCAATCAGACGATAAAGCGGGCAAAAACGCACAAGTGCGGTAAGCACCAAGACAGCACCTACAATCATAACGCCCCAATAGATAAGCGGATTTGCCCAGAGCGTTGCTGAGTACAGGTAAGGCCCAGCGAGCATCGCCAGACCAACCACAATTCTTACTAGACGATCCATACTTCCAACATTCGCTGATTTAAACATCTGATTTCCTCACTGACGTTGTATTTAAGATTATATATATAAGTAAATGTCAATATGCAAGATGTGTGTGTGGAATAGCTGGCAAAATCTCGATCAAATTTCAAAAAATGTTGGACTATTCAGCCGGTTGGCCGAAAGCTGGTGAAAATGAACTTTGTCTGCGATCAACAAACCAGTCTGTGATGCCAGCCGAGAGCCAGATTGCGAACAGAGTTACCCAGGCCGTGATGGCAAATACACTGGCTCCTGTTACGCCAGCTCCAACAGCGCAACCGCCAGCAAGCATGCCACCAAATCCCATTAATGCACCACCAGCCAGATATCGCTTCATGGAGTGGCCACCTTCAAACCCTTGCAATTGAAGCTGACCAGTTAGCAAGGCTGCCAGAAAGGAGCCAATGAACACGCCTGGAACCAAGCCGATACTGAAATCAATGGCAGCGCCCGGCGGATTGAGAAAAAACATCAAAGTATCTGCTGAAGGTCCGGTAAAAGTGATTGCTTCCATTTTCACCGGTTCAAATGCAATTTTACCCATTTCGCTGGTAAACCACCAGGCTAGTGGAATAGCGGCGCCGACCAATATTGAAGAGACAGCCGTTTTAACACCGAGATTTCGGTAAGTCGCAAAACCAATCGCAGCCAGAGCACAAATTACCGATATCATCATTGCGTAAGTTGAATTGGCTCCAATCGTGCTCAAGAGATCATTTCCTTCAATCATGCTGGTCGTTGCGTAGGTCGCGATTTCGTTTCGGACAGGTGATAGAGATCCCTTCAAACTGGCCTGGGCAAAAACCGCGAATACCAGACCCGAAAGCAATGCCCGCAGGTTTCCTGTGGCCGACAAGACAAGCAAACGGCTGGAACATCCCCTGGCCAGAACCATGCCGCTTCCAAACATTAATCCGCCAAGCAATGCCCCTGACAGACTTTGCGGAGAAGCAATCTGGCGTGCTTCATTGGTCGCGAGGTACCCCCCGAATGAGAGCAGTTGGGTGCCCAAGACCGCTGCAGTGAACACCAATAGCCAAGTGGCTGTTTTAGGGCCGATGGAACCGCGCGCAAATTCAACGGCTGCTGCCCGCAGGCAAAATTTACTCTGCTGCGCAAAGGCTCCAAATAATGCACCGATTACCGCTCCGCCTATCAGAAGAGTGGTTCCTTCGCCAAATCTGTCAACAATCGATACAAGTTCCATAAAGGCTATTTCCCATGAAAGTCTCAGTTCGTTGTTGACCTAGGTCAATCAAAAGATGATATATTCATAAAAACATATGTTTTGGAGGAATGAAGACTATGCGATCTCAAGTCAATCGACGTGATTTTCTAGCAGTTGGTGCCGCTTTAACAGGTAGCGTCATGCTTCCTAAAACTGCCCTGAGTCTGGGTAAATCCGCGGTCGGGCAAAGAGAGTTGACGATTCTATCTGATGGTAATCTCGCGCTTCCTTTGAACTTTGTTTTCCCCGATGCGCCCCAAACAAAGTTAAAGGCATTGCTTGCAGGGAGCGGCCAATCTGCTGAGATGCTGACGCCGGATTGTAATTTAACGCTGCTGCGTTTCGACAACAAAGTTGTGCTGTTTGATGTGGGGGCGGGGCCGAATTTCATGCCGTCTGCGGGCAAATTGGCCGATAGTCTTGCCGAAGCAGGTATTGATGCAAGTGAAGTGACGGATGTGATTTTCACCCATGCGCACCCGGATCACATATGGGGGCTGGTTGATGACTTTGATGAATTGATTTTCTCCGAAGCCACCTACCACATGAATACGGTGGAATGGGACTATTGGCGTAAAGAAGATACGCTGGAAAAGACACCTGATGCCCGCAAGACCTTTGTCATCGGAGCTCGCAATCGTTTTGTGTATCTTGAAGATCAAATCAAACTGTTTGGTTTTGGGGACGAAGTCTTACCGGGTATTGAAGCTGTTGATACTTCCGGCCACACGCCCGGCCACACTTCTTTTGCAATCCATGACGGTAGTTCAAGTGTCATGATTGTTGGGGATGCAGTTACCAATGTGGCAATTTCATTTGCTCAGCCAGATTGGCCATCAGGTTCCGATCAGGATGTTGAGCAAGGCGTGGTGACGAGACAAAGACTGCTCGACCGACTGGCCACAGACAAAATGGGAATGATCGGCTTTCATATGCCTCATCCAGGGATCGGAAATGTCGAACGGTTTGGAACCGCCTTTAAATTTACCAGCTAGTGAGACATTTAAAAGTTATTCAGCAGCCTGTGATGATTTTTTGTCTCCGCCAAGGAAGCCGAAAAACGTGCCTTCAAGTAAATAACTGAGGCCGATCCTGGCACCGAAAACAATCGAAGCCATTGCCAATGGCGTTGAAAAGGCGAGGGCGGATACTGCACTCACCCCTTGTCCAATGGTGCATCCAAGCGCAAAAACGCCGCCTGTTCCCATGAGGAAGGCGCCCAACAAATGGCGGCTCAATTCTCTTGCGTCATCACAGGCCTCCCAGCGCACATCGTCAGCGCGCCAAGCTGCCAAAGCAGCCCCCAGAAAGACGCCTACAGTCAGTCCAACGCCATAATCCGGCGTGATGCCCGTAACCAAAATCAATTGCATCATGGTGTCTCCCAATGGTGCAACAAAGGAGCCTGCCTCAAGTTGAACATTTGAAAAACTGATCAGGCTGGCGCGATAGGTCGCCAACCATCCAGCTGTTATTGCAATACCAACGGCAAATCCGGCAAAAATTTTCCCTTTGTCCTTGCGGAAACTCTGATCCTTGAAGCACCAGACTCCCAGTGCCAATGCTAGTGTCAGGCCAGCAAACAAATAACCGGAGAATCCTTGGCTTACTGTAAAAAATGTACCGGATGCGGAAGAGCCGTAATTTTTCAAATCGATGGAAAAAGGTTCTATGGCAACTTGACGAAAGTGGCCGGTTATGCCGCGTTGGGCTGCGATCGCTGCAAGCGCGATCCCGGTAAGCACGACGAGCGCTCGCAAATTCCCTCCACCGAGGCGGACGATTGCTCCAAAGCCGCAGGTGCCAACTAGCGCCATACCCAGACCGAACATCAAACCACCAAAAATAGCCCCGGCTATGGGCACAGGATTGGTTAGATAGAAACTTTTTGATAGGTCAATGAGGCCGATTGATTGCAGGACTAATGTTGCAGCCAAGGCAACAGCCGCAGCGAATACCCATGCTCTAACGCCGTTACTGTCTCCGGCAAACCAATGGCGTTCCAATGCAGAAAGGGTACAAAAATGATTGCTGCGGGCAACAGCCCCAAGCAGGGTTCCTATAACGACACCCGACAACGGCAGCATTACCGCCGTATCCAACATATCCATTGTGACTTCCTTTTGTGACCGACATTTGGTCGTAATCTGATACTGCTATCCAATCATAACAATTCTTTGCGCGTAAACTCAGGATTTGCAATATGTTGTCGGATGCATGCAAACATAAATGTGAACGCTGATGTCAGATATCTTGGCGAACTGGTTTGCAGAACAGATCATAAAGGGTCTCTACGACAGAAGATACTTCGCTGTCTGCTATTGTATAAAAGATCAATCTACCCTCGCGCCTTGCTTTGACAAGTCCATCCAATCGTAATCTAGCCAATTGCTGGGAAACTGCCGCTTGTGGCATTTTCATAATATCTTCCAATTCGGAAACCGATTTCTCTCCTTCGGACAAAAGGCAGAGAATTAAAAGTCTGGTTTCATGCGATAGAGCTTTCAAAAGCTCACTCGCTTCTCGTGCCTGTTTGATGAGATCACTCATGTCCTCATCATTCATATTGGCAACTAATTTAGGAAAAGCCATTTAACGAAAACCCTCAGGAAACGATTTGTAAATCCTCTTATAGTTTGCGGCGTAAAAAGCAAGATTGACTGCTCTTATCCCGGTTGAATATTCGATTTGTCCAACATCTCTTTCAGCAAAAACCAGAAGAACTCATCTCCGGGATAACCTCTAATTCTGCCCAGTTCTTCGCCATTTTCCACCAGAATAAAAGTTGGCGTAAACCGCTCAATCGGGATGGCAGCAAGATCATCTGGAATTGGCTCATTGATGTTCACAATCCGAAGAGGCGCGCGTGCTGATTCTTCTGTTTTCGGATAAATCAAACCAATTTCTTTGTGCCATTTTTGGCACCAGACACAGCCATCTTGTTCCAGCATGACCAGTTCAGCTGCTGTAACCATATTCGAAAAAGCCAGAAAAAAGCCGATTACCAGGATTTGAAGCAGTCGCATATTCATTGTCCTAAAGACTTGTTGAGGTTTTCAAATTTTACATATAGCATTATTCGAATATATTTACCAAAGCCGCAAATAACAATTTTGCGAATGATCAATGGGAGCCGAATTTGTTTGATATTGGTTTTGGCGCTGCGTTCCTTGCAGGACTGCTTTCTTTTGTATCACCCTGTGTTCTGCCGATCGTTCCTCCTTATCTCGCATATCTGGCCGGGGTCAGCTTTTCCGAGTTGAGTGAAGAAGATACACGCACGCAAGCTGCTTCAAAACGCATATTGTTGTCCTCGATTGCTTTCGTCCTCGGTTTTACAACTGTTTTCGTGGCTCTCGGAGCGACGGCGAGCATTATTGGACAAACCGTAGCGCAGTATTTCAACATACTTTCGATAATCGCTGGCGCAGTAATCGCGATCATGGGGCTTCATTTTCTTGGGGTGTTTCGTATCGGATTTTTATATCGGGAAGCTCGCATTGATGTGCAAAAGAAACCGGCAGGTCTTATCGGCGCCTATGTGATTGGTCTGGCTTTTGCCTTTGGGTGGACGCCCTGCGTTGGCCCGGTGCTTGCAGCAATTCTATTCGTTGCTGGATCAGAAGACACCGCATTGCGTGGAGCAAGCCTTCTTGCAGTGTATTCCCTTGGTATTGGCATTCCCTTTATTATTGCCGGCGCCTTTGCCAGCCGTTTTATCAAATGGGCCAATCGCTTCAAGAAACATATGCGTCGCATAGAACAGACCATGGGTTTGTTACTGATTATCACAGGCATCTTGTTCATGACGGGGCAAATGTCGCGAATCGCGCAATGGCTTTTGGAGACATTTCCTGTCTTTGCGACGATCGGGTAAATTCAATCCAACTTGTTAATGGAGAACGAAAATGAAGAAACTTGTGACGGCACTCTTTTTGGCGGCTCTGTTTTGTTTGCCCGCAACTGCTGCAATCATCGGCGAGGATGGTCTGCACAAGCAGGATTGGTTCTCCTTGACCTTCAAAGACGTTGCTGAGGATATCGCGTCCGCCAATGAAGAGGACAAACGCCTGGTTCTAATTTTTGAGCAACGCGGATGCATTTACTGCGCTAAAATGCATGAGGAGATCCTGTCAGACCCGGAGGTCTCTGATTATCTGAAGGCTAATTTCAAGATCGTGCAAATCAATATGTTCGGCGATGAAGAGGTTATAGATCTCGATGGCGAAGTCATTACCGAAAAAACAGCAGCCCGGAAGTGGGGATTTGTATTTACCCCAACCATGGTTTTTCTTCCTGAAGAAGTGCCGGAGGGTAAAACGGTTTCCGAAGCAGCGGTTGCAACAATGCCAGGTGCATTTGGCAAATGGACTTTCCTCAACATGTTCAAATGGGTGAAGGAAAAAGGCTATGAAGGGGACGAGCACTTTCAAAAATATCATGCCCGCATCATCAACGAATTGCGTGCTGAAGGTCGTTTAGGCGCTGAATAATAATCGAAAAAACATTGCTGCGTGGCATACGACTAATGACATATGCAAAAATTCATATTTTTGCATTGAATTATGAATTTTGTTCCGATAGCCTATTGAAGCTGGCTCTAGAGTCGGCGGTGGCGTGGAGCCAAATCGCTCTGGGGAAAACGTCACGTGCTTAGGAGGAAGCTATAGAATGATTGGGAAAAAACAAATTTTTGCGGCTCTTGCGGGGTTGATGTTGGCCAGCGGATCAGCATTGGCTGCCGGAGAATTGGCACCTGGTGACGTCAAGATCGAAGATGGGGCTCTTGCCGCATCCGTATCCGGTGTTGCTGGTGATGCCAAAGAGGGCCGGGGGGTTTTTGCAAGCCGCAAACTTGGAAACTGCCTTGCATGCCATGCGGTCTCTGATCAAAAGGATCAACTATTTCATGGGGAAGTCGGGCCGCCATTGGATGGCGCAGCAGATCGTTGGAACGAAGCGGAGTTGCGTGCGATCATAGTAAACTCAAAGGCCGTATTTTCAGAAGATACCGTAATGCCCGGGTTTTACAGCCTGGAAGTTGGTGCTGATGTACGAGAAGATTTGGTCGGAAAAACAATTTTGACCGCCCAGCAAGTTGAAGATGTCGTGGCTTACCTTGCAACGCTAAAAGAATAAGTCGGCTACTTAGGAGAACATTATGAACATTACGAGACGATCATTGTTCGCGTTGGGAGCTGGGGCATCGTTCATGCTTGCAGGTCTTAAAGCGTCCCCTGTTTATGCCGGGGTTGAAGAAACCATGGCGAAGATCAAAGAGTTTGCCGGCGGGAAAGAGCCCGCATCCGGAACGCTTTCCTTGAATGCTCCCGAGATCGCCGAGAACGGTAATACCGTTCCGATTTCTGTTAGCGTTGAAAGCCCAATGACAGCGGATGACTATGTGGAATCCGTTGTGATTTATGCGGAAGGCAATCCCAGCCCTGAAGTGATTACCTTTAATTTCACCCCGATGAGCGGCGAAGCAACAGCCACAACTCGTATGCGTTTGGCGAAAACCCAGAATGTTGTTGCGGTCGCCAGGACCAGCACCGGCGGTATCTTCATGGACAAAAAAGAAGTGAAGGTCACAATCGGCGGCTGCGGCGGTTAATCAGGATTAGAGGATAAAGAAATGGCAAATTCAAAACCACGCGTTAAAGTTCCAAAGTCAGCTGCTGCTGGCGAGGTGATCACCATCAAAACGCTTATCAGTCACAAAATGGAATCGGGTCAAAGAAAAGATAAGGACGGGAATGTTATTCCTCGTTCAATCATCAACAAATTCGAATGTACTTTCAACGGGCAACCGGTGTTTTCATGCGATATTGATCCGGCTGTTTCAGCGAACCCTTATCTTGAGTTCACTGCCAAGGTGAATGAGGCTGGTACATTTGTATTCAAATGGACCGATGATGATGGTTCTGTTTACGAGGATACCAAGGAAATCGCCCTAAAATAGGTTGATCTTAAAGCTTATGCGGCGGCGTTGTTGCTGCAGTATATAAAGTTCCGTGGGAGGAATATATCTTGAAGAAAATTCTAACACTATCAGCTGGTTTTGCTGCGGCGGGCTTTGTGTCATTTGCTGCCGTCGCCGGTGGTCCTGTTGACGAAAAGCTTGTGATCAACGGCGAAATCGAGATGGTTACGAGGGTTAAGGCGCCTGAAGGTCATCCATTGGATGAAGTCATTTCCGGGTGGCATTACCGAACTGAAGAAACCCGTTCCCTTGAGGCTGATACTTTCGAAAATCCAGGCATGTTGGGCGTCGAAGTGGGCGCTGGCATGTGGACGAAGGTTGAGGGAACCGAAGGCAAGTCCTGCGCTACTTGTCATGGTGACGCGGCTGAATCGATGGCGGGCGTTGGAGCGAAATTCCCTAAATGGGATGCTGATAGCAATAAACCCATCAACGTTGAATTGCAGATCAACAAGTGCCGTACAGAAAATATGGGTGCTGAGGCTTTGAAATTTGATAAAGATGGTCAGAAAGAGCTGACAGCTTTCATCAAGCACCAGTCATTGGGCACACCGGTGGCACTTGATTTGGCACAGGGCGAAATGCAATCCTGGTGGGACAAAGGCAAGGACGTGTACTATAAACGGACCGGGCAATTGAACCTTTCCTGCGCCAATTGCCATGAGGAAAACAACGGAAACTACATCCGGGCGGACCATCTTAGCCAGGGTAATGTGAATGGCTTTCCAACTTATCGCTTGAAACAAGGTAACTTGATTTCTCTGCATAACCGCTTCCGCGGCTGTATTCGCGATACAAGAGCTGAATTCCCGGCTGCATTTTCCGATGAGCTAATGGCTTTGGAAGTTTATGTTACTTGGCGCGGTACCGGTCTTTCTGTTGAGACCCCAGGCGTGCGCCAATAATTGAAAACAGAAAGAGATCGATCTGTCGATCTCTTTCACAAAAACAGTAGTCAATGCGATACTGGAACGTCGGCACTGCGCTGACAGTTTCCGTTCGACTGGAGAAATCGAATGTTATCACGTCGTGAGTTCCTGCAATATATGGCCATTTCGGGTGCAGCCCTTGGCACAGCAGGGTATTTGGGCAATGCCACAAGGGCGATAGCTCAGCAAAAACTCACTCAAGATGATTTGCTGAAATTCGACAGCAAAGGCCAGATAACGCTTCTTCATTTCACCGATGTACATGCCCAGCTAAAACCGATTTATTTCCGCCCGCCAGATCTTAACATCGGCGTTGGTGATTATGCCGGTATACCGCCACATCTGGTAGGCGATCAGTTTCTGAAGCATTTTGGCATCGAAGCTGGCTCTCCTTTGGCTTATGCCCATACCATGGTTGACTACGAGGCGCTTGCAAAGGCCTATGGGCGACTTGGCGGGTTGGACAGGACCGCCACTCTGGTCAAGGCAATTCGCGCCGAACGCGGCGATGATAAAGTTCTGTTCCTTGATGGTGGGGACACTTGGCAGGGTTCTTACTCCTCATTGAAATCCAACGGTCAGGACATGGTCGATTGCATGAAGCTGCTAAAGCCCGATGCGATGGTAGGTCATTGGGAATTCACGTTCGGCGCGGACCGGGTCAAAGAGATAGTGGAAGACATGGGATATCCATTCCTGGCTTCCAATATCTTTGATACCGAATGGGATGAGAGGGTTTTTGAAAGCACTTCATTCTTTGAAAAAGGCGGTGTGAAAGTAGCCGTCATAGGACAAGCAATGCCCTATACCCCGATCGCAAATCCGCGTTGGATGTTCCCCGAATGGTCTTTCGGTATACGCCCCGAGGAAATCCAGGCTAATGTGGAAGCCGCAAGATCCGCAGGCGCAGAGGTTGTCGTGCTTTTGTCCCATAACGGCTTTGATGTGGACAGGAAGGTAGCTCGAACCATTGAGGGCATAGATGTAATCTTGACCGGCCATACACATGACTCACTACCACGGGCGGAAGAAGAAAATGGGACACTTATTCTGGCTTCTGGGTCCCACGGCAAATATCTTGGCCGGATTGATCTGGAAGTATCCGGCGGCAAAGTAACGGGCTACTCATCAAACATGATTCCGGTTTTCTCGGACGTGATCACGCCCGATGCTGAAATGGCTGCCAAGATTGATGAAGTGCGTGCGCCTTATGAATCCGAAATGGGTCGCGTGATCGGTAAGACCGACCAGATGCTATACCGCAGGGGCAATTTCAACGGAACCTGGGATGATCTGATTTGCCAAGGTATTATTGAAGAGCGTGATGTTCAAATTTCGCTTTCTCCTGGCTTCAGATGGGGAACCACCTTGCTTGCGGGTGATGATATTCGGATTGAAGATCTCTACAATGCGACTTCAATGAGTTATCCGGCGGTCTACCGGTCAGAATTTACCGGTGCTCAGCTTAAAGAAATTCTTGAAGACGTTTGTGATAACCTGTTCAACAAGGATCCGTTCTTCCAACAGGGTGGCGATATGGTTCGTGTGGGCGGAATGACCTATGCCTGCGCACCCAAGGAAAGCATCGGCAATCGCATTTCTGAAATGCGCTTGAGCGCGACAGGCGACCTCATTGAGGATGGCAAAACCTATACCGTTGGCGGATGGGCAAGCGTCAATGAAGCTACAGAAGGTCCCGCAATTTACGATTTGATGGAGACCTACATTTCGAAAAAGGGCGTCATCAATCTACCTGAAACTCAAACCGTACGTTTGGTTGAGTAGAAGGTTTAGGCGTTATCCCAAAGCAGTGTTGCCGGGATAGGGCTTGATCTGATATATATGAAAAATTGCATATATAAATGCCGACATTTCAGTAAACCAAGAGGAAAGAATGGCTAAGGAAATCACAGAACAGGCGAAAGGTGGAATGGCAAAGATTGGCGAACCATCACGCCGAAATTTTCTAAAGGCTGGTCTGGCTGGCGGCGCTGCCCTCACAGCAGGCGTCGTTTCAGCAAAGGCTTCCGACGGAGAGAGCCTGATTACCGAAATCCAAGACTGGAACCGATACACAGGAGAGGGGGTCGACGCTGCGCCTTATGGTTCACCAGTTGAATTCGAAAAGCATGTAATGCGCCGCGATGTACCTTGGCTTACGGCGGATCCTGTGTCTTCCATCAACTTTACTCCACTGCACGAATTGGACGGGGTGATTACGCCAAACGGTCTCTGCTTTGAGCGTCATCATGGAGGAACAGCTATCATTGATCCTGCCAGTCATCGTTTGATGATCAATGGCCTGGTTGATCAGGAACTTGTTTTCACAATGGAGGATTTGAAACGCTTCCCTCGTGAAAACCATGCCTATTTTCTAGAATGTGCAGCCAATTCCGGTATGGAGTGGCGCGGCGCACAATTGAACGGCTGCCAGTTTACCCATGGTATGATCCACAACGTGATGTATACGGGCGTTCCGCTTCGCTTGCTATTGGAAGAGGCGGGTGTGAAGCCAGAAGGAAAATGGTTGCTTGCCGAAGGTGCTGATGCATCTGCCATGACGCGCTCTATCCCGATGGAAAAAGCACTTGATGATTGCATGGTTGCTTTCAAGATGAACGGTGAAGCGCTGCGTGCAGAGCAAGGATATCCTGTGCGTCTTGTGGTGCCGGGTTGGGAAGGCAATATGTGGGTCAAATGGCTTCGCCGCCTTGAAATAGGCGATGAGCCTTGGGCTCAGCGCGAAGAAACATCGAAATATACTGATCTGCTTCCCGACGGCACAGCGCGCAAACACACCTGGGTGATGGATGTTAAGTCAGTCATCACAAACCCAAGTCCACAGGCGCCCATCACCCATGGAACAGGGCCGACAGTGTTGACCGGCGTTGCCTGGTCCGGTCGCGGCAAGATCACGAAAGTGGATGTCTCCATCGATGGTGGTCGAAACTGGAAAGAAGCTCGGCTTTCTGGCCCAAGCATGTCGAAATCCATGCATCGTTTCTACTTTGATTTTGACTGGGACGGATCAGATCTGCTTATTCAATCAAGAGCGATCGATGAGGCTGGTTTTATTCAGCCAACCAAGAATGAGTTGCGCGCATCGCGAGGCAATAACTCAATTTACCACAATAACGGCATCCAGACTTGGCATGTCAAACCAGACGGAACTACAGAAAATGTTGAAGTATCTTAAGGCTAATTTGTCAGCCCCAATCTTTACCATGGTATGTGCCGCATCTCTTGGATTTGCCGCGCCATCGGCCTATGCGGGCGATGTAGCTGCGGGAGAATCCGTATTCAAAAAATGCCGCGCCTGCCATGCGGTCGGCGAAGGCGCAAAAAACAAGGTAGGTCCACAGCTCAATGAGCTTCTTGGGCGCACCGCTGGATCCCTGGCCGGGTACAAATATTCTAACGCGATGATAGCAAAGGGCGAAGAAGGTCTCGATTGGAATGTAGAGACTTTGACAGGTTATTTGGCGGCTCCGAAAAAATATATCAAAGGTACAAAAATGGCCTTTGCGGGCCTCAAGAAAGATGAAGATCTTGAGAATGTCATTGCCTATCTGACATCGTTTTCCGCTGCTGCGGCAACAGAAAAAGCTGCAGAAGAAGCCCCCGCAAAAGCGGAAGAAGCGGTCAAAGCAGAATCTGATGCCAAGCCTGTTTCAACTGCTTTGACAGGTGAAAGGTCAAAAGGAAAATTTGGCCTAGGTCGTTTGGCAACAAAGGACGAAGTTGCCGCCTGGGATATTGATATCCGGCCTGACGGAAAAGGACTCCCTGTAGGGCGAGGTACTGTAGCCGAAGGTGAGCCAATTTACGCTGAAGCTTGCGCTGCCTGTCATGGTGATTTTGGTGAAGCGGTTGACCGCTGGCCGGTCCTTGCGGGTGGCCTGGATACACTCCAGGATGATCGACCGGTGAAAACCATCGGCTCCTACTGGCCGTATCTTTCCACTGTATTTGACTATGTGCGTCGGGCAATGCCATTCGGTAATGCTCGCTCCCTATCGGATGATGATGTTTACGCGCTGACTGCCTATCTTCTCTATTTGAATGACATTGTCGAAGATGAAGAGTTCGAGCTTTCAAACGATAATTTCAACACAGTTGAAATGCCAAATGCGGGCCAATTCATCGCCGACAACCGTGAAGCAGAACCTCATTATGCGGACAAGAAAGAAGCTTGTATGACAGACTGCAAGCCTGGCCCTGTTGAAATCACCATGCATGCAAGGGTGTTGGATGTAACGCCGGATAGGGAAGATGAAGGCGGGGGTAGCAGTATCGATTAGATCGGCGGGGGCTGAGGCATTTAAAGAATGACTTACTAGAAACTAGGAGTTTTAAGATGAAATATCTATTCCAAACCTTCAGCCTTATCCTGACAATTTTGTTCATGAACTCATCGGCGTTCGCGGGTGATGATGTTTATTCCGTCAATACAAGCGAGCAGTCGTTTGAAGATGCCGCCGCCGCTGTTGAAAGCCAGATTATCAACAAAGGTTATAAGATAGACTATCACGGCTTCATCGGGGACATGCTGAAACGTACAGGCGAAGACGTGGGTTCGTCAAAATTACTGTACAAGGATGCCGAATTCTTCACTTTTTGCTCGGCTGTCGTTTCCCGATCGGTGATGGAAGCTGACATCGCAGACATAGCCTACTGCCCTTATGTCGTCTTTGTTTATGAGGACGCTAAAACTCCGGGAAATGTGACGTTGGGCTATCGTAAATTGCCCGCTGGCGGCAAGCGCGACGAAGTAAATACTATTCTGTCTGACATCGTTGATACAGCTGCGGAAGGATTTTGAATTCTTGAGTAATCTCTTGGGAGGGCTTTATGGAGTTTGGTATCACAACTGCTAGGTTGCGAAACAGGACGCACTTTGCTGCAATACTGTTTGCGTCACTATTGGGGTCAATTGAAAGAGTTGGTGCTGATGAAGGAGCTACTCTGTTCAACAGCGAATGCGCGCGCTGCCATCAGGTTGGTGAGGAAGCAAAAAACAAAGTAGGTCCCCATCTTGATATGATCCTTGGCCGCGTTGCGGGTTCCGTAGAGAGTTTTCGATATTCAAATGCTCTAAAAGAAGCGGGCGAAAAAGGCCTTGTATGGGACGAGGCTGCCCTTGATCAATACATCGAGATGCCGCGTACGTTTATCAAGGGCAATCGTATGTCCTATCGTGGTCTTTCAAATGCTGAAGATCGCAAGGCGCTGCTCGTCTGGTTGGGCAATATATCCGAAGCCAAACCCTCCATCGATTTGGAAGTAAGCGCATCAGCTTCAGCTGGACTTGCTCCCGGTTTTGCCGATGAAATTTTCACCATCAAGGGCGATCCAGAATACGGCGAATACCTATCCGGGGATTGCGTCACTTGCCATCAGATCGGCGGACAGGTGGAAGGCATTCCTTCCATCGTCGGTATTCCATCTGATTATTTCATTCGGGCGCTTGTCGAGTACAAAACCAATATTCGCACCAATGAGGTTATGAAGAATCGTGTGGTCAATCTTTCCAATGAAGAGATCGCTGCACTTGCCGCCTATTTTGGCGGTCTGGAACCACAATAATTAAAACCGTCATAAATGGGAGAATGACATGACAAACCTTAATAGACGACAATTTGCCAGTTTGATTGGTATCGGTGCTGCGGCTCTTGCTGCACCAACCTATCTGCGTGCTCAAGGAAAACCGAGAGCGGTTGTAATTGGTGGTGGCGCGGGCGGTGCAACCGCAGCGCGATATATTGCAAAAGATTCAGAAGGCGCAATCGATGTGACGCTGATTGACGCTTCCGATCAATACACAACCTGTTTCTTCTCGAACTTGTATCTAGGAGGGTATCGCGACTTTGCTTCCATCACCCATTCCTATGATACGCTTGAATCCAACTATGGCATTACCAAAGTAACCGGCATGGCAATGTCCGTGGATCGAGTTGCGAAAATGGTCAAAATGGCTGATGGCACTGAAATTCCCTATGATCGTTTGGTCGTCGCTCCAGGCATTGATCTGATTTACGATTCAGTTGAAGGCTATTCTGAAGAGGCTGCCCAAGTAGCGCCCCATGCCTGGAAAGCCGGACCGCAAACACAGTTGCTTCATGATAAACTTCATGCTCTCGAGGATGGACAGAACGTTGTCATGGTCGCACCACCCAATCCTTATCGCTGTCCTCCTGGACCCTATGAGCGGGTCTCAATGATGGCACATGTTTTGAAAACCAAAGGCCACAAGAATTCGAAAATTTTTGTAATTGATCCAAAGCCGAAGTTTTCCAAACAGGGTCTGTTCCAGGAAGGCTGGCAGAAGCACTATACCGGCATGATCGAATGGTATGGGCCGGATGTCCATGGCGGTATCGGTGCTGTGGATGTCAATGCCGGAACCGTAACCACAGATTTGGATACCTTCCAGGGCGCGTTGCTCAATGTCATTCCAAAGCAGCAGGCTGGAATGATTGCAACTCAGGCCGGATTGACCAATGACAGTGGCTTTTGTGAAATTGATGCGGCTTCCATGCGCTCAAAAGTTGATGAGAGTATTTTTGTCATAGGCGACGCGTGTATCGCAGGCGCTATGCCTAAATCAGGCTTCTCCGCAAACAGTCAGGCAAAAGTAGCTGCCATGAATGTTCGCGGTGATCTTGTGCAGTCAAAAGTGTTCCCGGCGAAATACTCAAATACGTGTTGGAGCTTGATAGAAAGCGATGATGGCGTGAAAGTTGGTGCTCAATATGCACCGCAGGATGGGGCAATAGCCTCCACTTCGTCTTTCATCAGTCAGACGGGTGAAGATGCCTCCATGCGCAAGGCAACGTATGAAGAGTCCGTTGGTTGGTATGCAGGCATCACCAAGGACATGTTTGGCTAAGCAAAGCACCTCTTTGTCAAAATGAATGGTGCAGTTCCATGAACTGCACCATTTTTCGTGCAAGCCTTGGCCAAAACTCCCTTTCACGTTTGGATTAGAGAGTAGGCAAAGCGAAAGTTGAACCAAATTCCCTCCCACCATATCGTGTCAATTAATGAGTCCTGACCCTAGTGAGTCATCCGCTGAACACAGTGGAATAGCTTCCCGCTTTGTCTGGATGAAATCACACTCTGCGATCCAAGCACAGTGGAATATTTTCCTTCCTGTCTGATAGGTCAGAAGTTCCTGAAGAATCGATCCGGCAACATAAGGAGCCAGCTCTGAAAAGTGGATTGAAGCGGCAGTTAAGAACGCTGCTTAAAAAGAAACTGATATTTGAAACCAAAGCCTGTCTAGATAGAGTATGCTATCTATCGAATAATCTCATCAACAGATAGCGCTTTTTTCAATTTGGCGTCACGGTCAAACCGGTCAGGTCTGAAATGGACTGAGCCATCCTTGTTCGCCCAAGTGGTTACATAAGTTATAAAGATATTGAGTGCTGATTTGAGCTCAATGACGCCATTGGCGTCAGCCGGCTGATCGCCAACAATTGCAGAAAACAGTTCCGGGCTGTTTTCAACTTCAAGGGTGAATTCATCTTCGGCACCGTCATTGAATGCTTTCGCAATTGTGAGCGTTAGTATTTCTTCGTTTTTGGTTTTCTGAAAGTGAGTTATCATCCCATATTGTGTTGGCAAAGTTTCAATAGATGCGGATGGTGACAATTGAAACTCACTGACTTTTTCATCATCTATTACCAGGCGCGCTTGGCCGTCAGCCAGATTTACATAGATGTGGCTTGCGCCTATAGGGCTATTCTGCCAGCGCCGCCGTTCAAGATTCAGACTGATTTTTTCAATCACTTCATCAACAGGGCGTGAGATTTCATCAAGGGTGCGACGATCCAGAATTCCAGTAATCTCAAAGCCTTGGCGGGATTGAAAGCTTCTAATTGCCTGCATCAAAGCCGGGTCAAATACTGTATTCTCTGAGTATTCCGCAATCAAAAAATCGCCCATCAACAATAGAAAAGTTTTGATCGCAGCGATTTCCGGATGGCTTGACCCCAGTATCAACTCGTCCAGATCTCCTGATATTGTTGGCCAAAGCCCGGAGGTTTTCGCTCGTTTGATTTCAGCGATCTTTGAAACCAGTCTGATATATCGATCATCGACATTTAAAAGTGAGCTGACAAAATTGCGCAACTCGCCTGCTTTTTCCGCGCCTTCCAGCACCTGCGTAATACTTCGAATAATTGGTTTTATTTGAACTTGCTCAGGCATGCTTTGATAACCGGTACGCCCATTGGAAAGGTCATAACCATAATCAATCAGCGCTCCGCTGAAATGCATTTCAAGTTTAGCAAGGTCAGTTGGATTGGTTGCCGCCATCAGGCCATTTAACTGACTTACACCATAGTAATCCGGCTTCAATCCATGAACTACTGATCTTTCCAGTTCGATCAAAAGCGCTTTTGCTTTGCCTTTTGGGCCGTCATCTCTGACCCAAATCGGCTTGAAACTCCTGTTTTCATAAAATGCTTTCAACTCTTCAGCGCGAGAATTGAGGTGTGAAGATCCCGTCTCGAGTTTTCCTGTGTCGAACATAGCCTTGATCACATCGGCGGTTTGCTCATTGGTGGCTTGAGCGAAGTTGGCCATTATCAATGATAGACCGAAAAAGATGCCAATGAAGTGGAAAAATCGGATCATTCGTAGCGCAGTCCTTTTCTCCAGCGCTAGGACGCTGCGCCTATCATTTGGACGTCGGTTTCTGTTCCAGCGACGCTAATCCACACATAATCACCAAGATTTATGTTTTCCAATTCAACGATATTCACGCCATCAATTTGGAAAATGACCTCTGTTCCGTTGGTGTCGGATTCTAAAAAAGTGATGAGTTCTAGGAAATCTTCTACAGAGAAATTTTCGTCTTCAGCAGCATATTGTTCAAAAATAGCATCCAGATTGATGACATCTTTTTCTTCAAAATAACCAAGCTCAGATTCATCTTCATAAAATTCGTTCGTATAGTCGCTGATGGTATCCATCTGAAAATCTTCAATATCGCCGACAATAACAAATTCGTCAGATCCTTCATTGCCAGTAAACACGTCACTGGAATTGGTTCCCTGCAGAACATTATCAAACTCATCGCCAATGGTTGAACTTGATTCTGTGCCTTCAATCGTAATGACAATGTCTTGCGTGATACTTGTCGGCGGAACATTGTCGTCAGCAACTGTTACCGTATAGGTAAGTTCTATGAACTCACCGTCTGCGAGAAAATCAAATGCACTTGCATCCGCATCGAAGGTCCAATCAACTGTTCCTTCATTCTCGCTATTCGAGATAATATCGCCCGGCGTGAGCCCCAGCAGCGCCAGTAAGGTTGCATTATCAAGTGAAAAAGAATCCGTATTATTGCTGTCTATGCTGACTGACAAATCTGTTATGCTAACCACATCGGTGACATCAGCATCTGCTACATCGAAGGATCCAAAGGTGGAAAGGGCAGCGATACCATCTTCGATCAGTGTTTCTTCAACATCAATTGCCGAAACCACTACTGGTACATCATTGGTGCCGTTAATAGTCACGGTGATGTCCTGCGTGGTGGTCGCACCATTATCATCGGTCAGCGTTACCGTATAGGTAAGGGTAATACTTTCTTCCAGGGCCAGGTAGTCAAAGACACCGGCCGCCGCATCAAACTGCCAATTAACCGTTCCCTGGTTGGCGGTACCGTCGACGATTATGTCATCCACGGAAAGTCCTGTTAGCATATCAAGCAGGGCAGATTTTTCAGGAACAGAAGTGTCGCTGTCGTCAGCCGTTGTTTCAACATCAATCCCGGAGATCGAAATTTCGTCTGAAGTGTCAACATCCAGAACTTCAAAAGAGCCAGCCGCGGTTAGAGCGCTATCGCCGTCCGTAAGTGTTTCAGAAACAGCCGTTGCCGCCGCTATCACCGGAACATCATTGGTGCCATTGATGGTCACGGTGATGTCCTGCGTGGTGGTGGTTCCATTGTCGTCGGTCAGCGTGACCGTATAAGTGATGGTCAGGCTATCATCGACACCAAGATACTCGAAGGCATCCAGATCGTCAGTTGTATCAAATATCCAGCTGACCGTTCCCTCATTGGAAGAGCCATCGATGACAAGATCACCGACAGAAAGGTTCAGCATTGCCAGCAGTTCCGCCTCAC
>JBAUHS010000023.1:0-31117 GCA_049680405.1 Salaquimonas sp.
ACCTATGCCATGTGGTGGATCCGGGCATCGATCCAGGAATATGTCCTGCGCTCCTGGAGCCTTGTAAAAATGGGAACCACCGCCAACCAGAAGCGGCTGTTCTTCAATCTACGCAAAGCAAAAAGCAAAATTCAGGCCTTGAATGACGGCGACTTGAAGCCAGAGGAAATTACCCAGATCGCAACCCAATTGGGCGTGCGTGAAGATGAGGTTGTTTCCATGAACCGCCGTCTTGGCGGCGATGCTTCGCTGAACGCACCGATCAAGGCCGCAGAAGGCGAAAGCGGCGAGTGGCAGGACTGGCTGGTTGATGAAACCGACAATGCCGAGCAAATCCTCGTTAAACAGGATGAGCTGGAGGCACGCCGTGAAATGCTGGCTGGTGCCATGAGCGAACTGACTGAGCGCGAGCAGAGGATTTTCCTTGCGAGACGCCTGGAAGAAAACCCGATCACGCTTGAGGATCTTTCTACAGAGTTCGGCATTTCACGTGAGCGCGTTCGCCAAATCGAGGTTCGTGCCTTTGAAAAGGTTCAAAAAGCCATGAAGGCCGCCGCCAAGGAATTGGCCAAGCCAACCGCTCAATTGGAACATGCCGGCTAAGGCCAATTAAGATTGTATATAAAAACCCGGCACTCAATTAAGATGCCGGGTTTTTTTGTGAGAAAACGTAAACACGGAATCAGTCAACCTCGCCCTTGTGGCGAAGACCCGGCACCAAACAAATTTCAAACCTGGACCCTCGGGTCTAGCCCGAGGATGACTACAGGCAGATAAACAATCCTACTTCACTTCAACCGCATAGGTTTCGATCGACGGCACAGATTTCGTCAGGCCGGCCTCTTTCATGAATTCGGCAAAGCGCTCATAACGACGTGTGTCGAGGGCCGCCGGACGTTTGGCAAGGCGGGGCAGCGTGTCAAACCATGCCCGTTGGTTTAGCTCATTGTTCAAATCGGGATGCGCCTTCATGAAAATGTCCAAAGCGTCTTCCGGGTGATTGGTGATATACAAGGTCGCGTTTTCGATCACATCCAGAAAGGTTCTGAAACGCGGATCGTCCGCCCGGTCATTCTTTGAAACCAGAATCAACTCGTCATATACCGGCACACCGTTTTCTTCCGGGTAAAACGCTTTGCCCGGATGGCCTTCAATATCCAGTTGGTTCAATTCAAAATTCCGAAACGCGCCAATCACCGCATCCACTTTGCCCGTGATCAGCGAGGGAGAAAGCGCAAAATTGATGTTGACGAGCGTTACATCTTCCAGGGAAAGCCCTGCCGTCTTGAGCATTGCGCCCAGTACCGCATCCTCAAAGCCACCGACAGAAAAGCCGACTGTTTTGCCTTTCAAATCCTCAAGCTTGGTGATGCCGCTTTTTTCCAGAACCACCAGCGCGTTCAATGGCGTTTCGGCAAGTGTGCCGATACGGATCAGCGGTAGACCTTCGTCAACCTGCACATGCAATTGCGGTTGATAGGATATCGCAAGATCAGCCTGCCCCGCAGCAACCAGCCGTGGCGGTGCACTTGGGTCCGCTGGCGCTATTAATTCTACATCAAGCCCGGCAGCGGCAAACATACCGCGCTCTTTGGCAACAATCATCGGCGCATGATCAGGGTTCACAAACCAATCCAGCAGAACCGTCAGCTTCTCATTGGCCTGGGCGCTCACTGTTGCAAGTCCCAGCGCAGCGATAATAGTCAGTATTCTCAACATTCAGTTTCTCCTTGAGTAAAATTCAAATAATCAATTGGCAACGGAATGGTCCGCCCACCATAAAAATCGATCCGCCAGTTGAACGACGACCCAGCGCAGTACCCAAGCGCAGATCGCAAGCAGGATAAGCGAAGCAAAAACCACATCCGTTTGAGTGCGTGCATTGGCCTGCAACATGACAAAGCCAAGTCCACCGGAAGCCCCTGCCCACTCGCCAACTATCGCGCCAATCGGCGCAATGGTGGCCGCAACTTTCAAACCGCTCATCAGCGAAGGCATGGCCGCCGGGATGCGCATCTGGCGTAACATCTGGCTGTCATTTGCACCCCAGCTTTTACCGAGATCAAGATAGGTGCGCGGTGTCTGTTTCAGCCCGTCATAAAAGGCGGATGTGACCGGGAAAAAGATGATCAGGCTCGCCATCACGATTTTCGACCCGATGCCAAAACCAAACCAGATCACCAGCAATGGCGCGATGGCAAAAACAGGAAGGGTTTGGGTGACAACAACAACCGGCATCAAATACCGGTCCAGTGTTTGAAATTGCGAAAGCAATAGGGCGACCAAAATGCCGATCAGCGATCCAACCGCGAACCCGATGGCCATTTCATTGATCGTGATCAGCGCATTGGAACTCAGATAGGACCATTGATTTCGAAAAACTTCAGCAACGTCCTTGGGCGCAGGCATCAGAAATGAGGCCGGTTCAAAAATCCAGATCGCCACCTGCCAGAGGGCACCAAGAAACACCAACACACCGAGAATGTGTAACAGTTTTGAGCCAATATTTTCGGGCTGCGTAGCCAATTTCAATCCCTGTCATCTTCAACAAGGGATTCAACTAAGCGCTTTGATTGGAAAATAGGCCTTGGCCAGTCCATCCCTTCGCCGGCATTATCCGGAGCAGGTTCTCGATCTTTCCACCGACGATTTAAAGCCGGAGATGAAGATCAAGGGTTCAGCGCTTAACTGTCTCAGCCTGACGGAACAATTCCGCCAAGCACCCCTTGGAGTTTGATTGTTACTAGCCCATGCAATGGTTTGAATCAAGCAGACATCGCGTGGCAAGCAGAATGCCCGCCAATCAGGTCGATCAGCGGTTTTTCCAGTCTGCCAGCGCCTGACTGAACACTTGTTTGCCGCTTTCGCCTTTTTCAAAAGTCAGCAAGGCCCGGCGCCCCGTCACATAAGATACGGGGATATCCACCCAGTCTGAATTTTCCATAAGCTGAAGATTGGTGGTTTGAGCCTGTTGCAGATTGTTAAGAGCAATCAGGAAAAAGCCTGTATCAATCCGCGCGGGAACGCCGACAAGGCTTTCGCCCCGTGCCTGCTCCGATGTTTTCATGACAAACCGCGAAATGCCGTCAATATTACCGCCGGAAAACTCCCCAGGGGCATCGAAAAACAATTCGATGATGTGGCTCGCTGGCAGCCCCGCATCCACATTACGTTTGATTGACATATTCATGGTCAGGCCACGCGCTGGAATTTCCATCACGCCTTTGATAACGGCTTCCGGAGGTGAGCCAGCCTCTGGTGCTTCATTGACCAGAGACCAGACAATGCTTCCCTCATCACGATTGGCTCCGGTCGTTCCCAGCGCCTCTTCGTAAAGGTAGGATTTTTCTCCATTCAAAATCGCAACGGGTGCAGTTTCCTGTTGAGCAGGTGCCTGCTCTTCCACTTGTGCTGTTTGCCCGGGCGCAGGTGTTTCTTCCTGAACTTCGACTGTTGCAGGTGTTTCGGCTTCTTCCGCCGCTGGTGGAAGCGGCGCTACAGGTGTCGTCTCAACGGACGTTGCCGGAACAATATCAACAGGATCTTCTGTTATCGGCTCCTGAGTCTGGCTTCCATCAGCGCCCAACCGTGCAACATCTTTCTCGGTGGTATCAGTTTCAGTGCCCGCGGCCGGTGTTGTTTCCGGCCCAGCTGTTGGTGTGACGTCTTCACTTGCAGGAGCAGTCTCCTTGGTGCGTATCAGCTCTTTTACCGCTTCCACACCCTGATTGCCAAGTTGCATCAGTGGTTCGCGATATACATAGGCCCCTGTCGCCGCTGCGCCCAGCAAAACCAATATGGAGCCTGTCGCAAGTGCCTTGCCTGCCCCGCCCTTTTTCGGCGCTGCAGTCTTCAAGGTCCGCTCAAGATAGGGATCATTAGCTGGCGAACGAGCCGGATCATTTTCCAGTTCTGTAACAAATTCTGGAGCGTCCAGAGAGGGCGCAGGTGCCGGAGCAACCGGCTCAGCGCGTAATGGTGCACTTGCTTTGTCTGCATATGGAGCGGCCGGGGCAACTGCCGTAGTTTCCTGTGTTGTTGCTGTAGACTGCTTTGCCTGTTCATTCGCCATTAGATCATTTAGCGCTGCTTCAACAGCCGATGCTGCTGTCGAAGGTGGAGGAGTGGGAATTGCTGTTTCCGCTACGAGCACCTGTTCAACAGGAGAGGGTTCTGGAACAGATGGCACTTCAACACTTGCTGCTTTTGGCGCATCAAATGTCGGTATGGCGATTTCAGGTTTTGTGATGTTTGGCGCAGTTACTTTAGGCATTTCCGGCATGGCCGGCGTTTCTGGCGGCAATGGTGCAGGAGAACTCGGCGCTGCAATCGGTTCGCCAGGCTGTGACGGCACTGAAGGAATGATGGTATCAGGTGCGACAGATGCCGTCTCGGCGATGGATGAAGAAACTGGATGCGGTATGATCAGCCCTTCTCCGGTCTCACGCAATTTTTCCAATCGTGCTTGGTCGGTTTTTCCCCGAGGTAACTCCCCTTCCAGCATGGCTTGCGATTGCGCTTTCCATTCCTGGGTAAGCTCAAATCCCGGAAACCCTATTTTTTCTGTTACACTTGCCAGTTCCTCATCGCTCATATCAGCGATCTGGCTGATGCCGGTAATGCCTTGTTCCGCCAGAAGGCTTGAGGTCTTTTCACCAATGCCGTCGATCAGGATAAGATCATCAACAAATCCCGGGCTTGGGGCAACACTTCCGGTAACCGCTGCCGGGCTCGTTTCAACTGGATCAGGCGTTGGCGCCGGGATTGGCTCCGGAGCGATTTGAGGGACCGGGGCGCTTGGCTCTGCAGCAGGAGTAGGAAGAGCAGTTTCGACCGCTGCATACTCACCTTCCACCTGGGTGATCGCATTTTCCAATTGGCCAAGTTGACGCCCAATGGCATCTTCTGATGGCAGAGGATCCATTGCCCGCAATTTTCGTTCGATGGCGGCCCGGGCCTTTCCATAAATTATGGACCGATTGTCTGGAGTATTTTCCGCAAGGCCACTAACTGCCTTGTCCAAAATCGAAATATAATCAGCCATATTGTCCTATCCGCATTCTACTCAACTGCTACTCATTTCATTACACCACAAAATATTCCCTTGGGGCAACGAATTCAGCGCTTACTCTTTTTAGTCCTGAAATGGGTCTTGAACAAGTATTGTATCTTCACGCTCAGGGCTTGTTGATAACAGCGCCACAGGCGCGCCGATCAGCTCCTCGATCTGGCGGACATATTTCACTGCCTGGGCCGGCAAATCACTCCACTTGCGGGCTCCAACTGTTGTGTCTTTCCAACCTTCAAATGTCTCATAAATCGGTTTGATATTGGCCTGAGCTCCCTGGGCAGCCGGCATATAATCGATCTTTTTGCCGTTGAGTTCATAACCAATACAAACTTTGATCTCTTCTAGGCCATCCAGAACGTCCAGCTTGGTAAGTGCAATGCCTGTAATACCGTTGGTTGCCACAGCCTGGCGAACCAGCACCGCATCAAACCAGCCACAGCGGCGCTTGCGTCCGGTTACCGTACCAAACTCATGGCCGCGCTCACCAAGAAACTGACCAACCTCGTCATGGAGTTCCGTCGGGAAAGGCCCCTCGCCCACACGGGTAGTGTAGGCCTTGGTGATACCAAGTATGTAGCCAAGAGAACCTGGCCCCATGCCTGATCCGGCAGCTGCCTGACCTGAAACCGTGTTGGAGGATGTCACAAATGGATATGTACCGTGGTCGATATCCAGCAGCGTTCCCTGAGCACCTTCAAACAATATCCGCTTACCGTCGCGCTTTTTCTGATCCAATAACCGCCAGACAGGTTCGATAAAAGGTACGAGCCTGTCGGCGACATCGGTCAGTTCCTTCAGGATCACCTCATGGGAAATTTCCGGCTGATCCAATCCACGGCGCAAGGCATTGTGATGGGTCAGCAAACGATCGATTTTTGCAGGCAGCGATTCCAGATTGGCAAGATCAAGCATGCGGATAGCGCGGCGGCCAACCTTGTCTTCATAAGCTGGTCCAATGCCGCGTCGCGTTGTTCCAATCTTGGTGCCTGTCGAAGCGGCATCTTCGCGCAATCCGTCAAGTTCACTGTGCAAAGACAAAATCAAAGTGGCATTTTCTGCAATCCGCAGATTATCAGGACCAACACTAATGCCCTGATCTGCAAGGCGGCCGATTTCAGCGACCAGCGCATGAGGGTCGATCACCACGCCATTGCCAATGACGGCAAGTTTACCCGGGCGCACCACGCCGGAAGGTAAAAGGCTCAATTTGTAACTTGTCCCGTCAATGACCAGCGTATGGCCCGCATTGTGGCCGCCTTGAAAACGCACGACAACGTCCGCGCGCTCCGAGAGCCAATCGACGATCTTGCCTTTTCCCTCGTCTCCCCATTGGGAACCGACGACCACCACATTGCTCATTGAATTTCTCCGTGCTTGCCTGTTTTCAATTTGAATTGAGACTGCCCTTACTGAAAAGACAATCCATTTTGGCAAACAAGCAGCAATGAAAGTCAGCCAGAGGCTGAATGTGCTACCCAGATTGCGGTTGTTATTAGTCCTAAACTGGGCCAAACATCAAGTCAGTGTGTATCAGTGCCAACAGGTTTTCCGTGCAAATGTCAGTTTTTCGATGGCTTTTTAGCCAACCCTATATGTTATTGATTTTAACGGCGATGTTTTGGGGTGGAAACGCCATCGCGGGCAAGATGGCCGTCGGTCATATTTCTCCGTTCCTGCTGACATCCTCCAGATGGTTTGTGGCCATGGCGCTGGTCTATCCATTTGCGATCAGACATCTGAAAAAAGACTGGCCTGTGATCAAGCCAAGACTCCCGTTCCTGCTGGCGCTGGGAGTGATCGGCTTCACACTATTCAACAACATGATGTATTCATCGCTAGTGTATACCAGCGCAATCAATGTGGCGATCATTCAGGCTTCAATGCCTTTGATCATCTTCCTGTTGAATTTCATTTTGTTTCGGGTTCTTGCAACTAGATTACAAATTGTCGGATTTATTCTGACACTGATTGGGGTGGTGATCGTTGCATCTCGTGGTAATCTTGAAACGCTTGTAACCCTTGCGTTCAATTTCGGTGATCTGCTGATGCTCATCGCGATCATGACCTATGGTGTCTATTCGGTGTTTTTGAAGAACAAGCCTGAAATGCATTGGCTCAGTTTCATCGCTGTCTTGGGAAGTGCGGCGCTTGTTTCTTCGCTTCTGTTTTCAGCTTGGGAATACGTGACCAACACCATCATCTGGCCGGATAGTACCGGGTTAATGGTCATTCTCTACACGGCCGTTTTCCCGTCCATTCTCAGTCAGATATTCTGGATGCGGGGTTTGGAACTTATCGGTTCAAACCGGGGCGGCGTATTCATCAATATTGTGCCAATTTTCGGGGCAGGCCTCGCCATCGTGATTCTGGGCGAGCAGTTCCACCTGTATCATGCTCTTGCTCTAATTCTGGTTATTGCAGGCGTTTGGCTGTCTCAAAAAACCGCTGCCGTGAAGGCATAAAAGGCGGGAACAAAATCCCGCCTCTTTATTCTCAATCTGGTTATTTTAAACCACATCAAATTCCAGCGGTCTCGCCTGCTGGAACATGCCACAAGCAAGCAAGTCCTTCAGCACTTTGTCGCTTACAGGCGCATCGATATAAAGCAATGCGATGGCATTACCCCCCGGAGCGTCACGACCCAATTGGAAATTCGCGATGTTGACGCCCGCATTACCAAACACTGATCCCAATTTACCGATAATCCCCGGCACGTCATTATTGGTTGTATAGATCATGTAACGCCCGATCTCCGCATCAAGATTGATGCCTTTGATCTGGATAAAGCGAGGCTTGCCGTCCGAGAATACGGTACCTGCAACAGAACGCTCTTGCTTCTCTGTGACAATGCGAATTTTGATATAGCTGTCAAAAACCCCTGATTTGTCCTGCACGGTTTCAGAGATTTGAATGCCGCGTTCCTTGGCCATCACAGGCGCCGAAACCATATTCACATCGGATACCTGGCCTTTGATCAGACCGGCAATTGCGGCCGCTGTCATCGCCTTGATATTCATATTTGAAACACCGCCATCATAGGTAATTTCAACCTTCTTGATCGCCTCATCGGTAACCTGCCCGACGAAAGCGCCCAAATGCTGGGCTAGCTTGACGAATGGCACCAGTTTCGGCGCTTCTTCTGCGGTGATTGACGGCATGTTGAGCGCATTGGATACAGCGCCCTTGACCAGATATTCCGACATCTGTTCGGCAACCTGAAGCGCAACATTTTCCTGGGCCTCGGAAGTCGAAGCACCCAGATGCGGCGTACACACCACATTCGGCAGGCCAAACAAGGGGCTGGCCGTTGCCGGCTCAACAGCGAACACATCAAAGGCAGCGCCAGCAACCTTGCCGGCCTTGATTGCCTCGGCCAATGCTTCTTCATCGACCAGACCGCCACGGGCGCAATTGATGATCCGCACGCCGTCTTTCATTTTGCCAATTGCCTCTTTCGAAATGATATTCTTGGTCTTGTCAGTCAGTGGCACATGCATGGTGATGAAATCAGCCCGCGCCAGCATATCGTCCAACTCGACTTTCTCTACGCCAATCGCTTCGGCCTTGTCTTGGGAAAGGAACGGATCATAAGCCAGAACCTTCATTTTGAGGCCTTGGGCACGGTCGATAACGATCTTGCCGATATTACCGGCACCGATAATGCCGAGATATTTGCCCGTGATCTCGACACCCATAAATTTCGATTTTTCCCACTTGCCAGCTTGAGTGGAAGCATCCGCTGCAGGGATTTGACGGGCACAGGAGAGCATCAAGGTGATGGCATGCTCTGCCGTTGTGATCGAATTGCCAAAAGGCGTGTTCATCACAACGATCCCTTTGCGCGAAGCTGCGGGAATATCAACATTGTCGACACCGATACCAGCCCGGCCAATCACTTTCAAATTGGTAGCGGCAGAGATGATTTTTTCAGTCACTTTGGTTGCCGAGCGAATAGCAAGGCCGTCATATTGGCCGATGACTTCAAACAGCTTGTCTTTGTCTTTTCCAAGATCAGGCAGATAATCAACTTCAACGCCATTGCGCTTGAAGATTTCAACGGCGGTTTCAGAGAGTTTGTCAGATACGAGTACGCGAGGTGCCATTTTGGCCTCCATTTATGTGCGAAAAATAAGGAAATACAGGCGGTTAGGCCGCAGATTTGATCGAGCGGATTGCGTTTTCAAAAGCCCAGTTCAGCCAAGGCAACAAGGCCTCAATGTCTGTTCTTTCCACCGTTGCTCCGGTCCAGATACGAAGGCCCGCAGGGGCATCGCGGTAATGGCCGATATCATAGGCAACCCCTGCCTCATCCAGCGCCGAGACAATCTGTTTGGCAAATTTGGCTTGATCATCGCCAGCAAGAGCCGCAATGCGCGGATCACTGATCCTGAGACATACGGAAGTGTTTGACCGTGTTTCTTTTTTCACCGGTAGGAAATCAAGCCATTCTGTGTGCTCAACAAAATCCTGCAGAGCATTAAAATTGTCATTGGCGCGGCCAATCAATGCCCTCAATCCGCCAAGCGACTTCGCCCAGTAAAGCGCATCAATATAGTCTTCAACGCAAAGCATGGAAGGCGTGTTGATGGTTTCGCCTTTGAAAATGCCTTCAATCAGTTTTCCGCTTTTTGTCATACGGAAAATCTTCGGCATCGGCCATTCTGGTGAATACGATTCAAGCCGTTCAACAGCACGAGGCGACAGAATGATCACGCCGTGACCACCTTCACCGCCCAGCACTTTCTGCCAAGAAAAAGTGACCACATCCAGCTTGGTAAAATCAAGCTCTTGGGCAAAGGCCGCAGAGGTTGCATCACAAATGGTCAGGCCTTGACGGTCTGCCGGAATAAAATCTGCATTGGGAACACGAACACCGGAAGTCGTTCCATTCCATGTAAAGACAACATCACGGTTGAAATCGATTTGTGAAAGATCCGGCAGATGGCCATAGTCCGCTTCGATCTTGCGCACGTCTTTCAAGCGCAACTGCTTTTCCACATCGCTGACCCAGCCAGAACCAAAGCTTTCCCAGGCGACCATATCAATGCCGCGTTCGCCCAAAAGCGACCACATGGCCATTTCGACGGCACCGGTGTCCGAAGCAGGTACAATGCCGATGCGGTAATCATCCGGCACTTCGAGAATTTCGCGTGTCAGATTGATCGCTTCAGAGAGTTTGGATTTCCCGTCTTTGGATCGGTGAGAGCGGCCCAATGAGGCATCGCTTAGCGCTTCAAGCGACCATCCAGGGCGCTTGGTGCAAGGACCAGAAGAAAAACGGGGATTGGCCGGACGCGTTGCCGGTGCAGTAATATCAGACATAATGTCTATCCTTACAGATAGTGAGCCCCTCGTTGGGGAGGGGTGGCCCACTGACGCAATTAGACCCGTATCTGTCGTCTGTCAATAAGGATTTTGAGAAGCCTAATTTTTTCGCGAATTGGAAGATTTCGTCTCCCCATTGCTCCAATGATCAACCGAGCTGGCTGTTTTGGACACAAAAAAACGGCGGTTAGAGCCGCCGTTTCATGCAATAATCATTTTATTTTCCCGTGGAAATTACCAGACTTCGTAGCGGACACCGAATTTGACTTCGTGAATATGGATCATGTCAAAATTGGAGTCTCCTTGCGGAGCGCCTATGCCATTTGTGTCTGCTGCAATAACCACTCCACCATCAATGGCCGTCCATTTATAACCCATGTCCAACACCCAATTATCGTCGATACGATAATCAAATCCGGTTGTCAGAGCGTAAGTAAGCGCTGTTGTACTTTGTGTGTTGTAAGTTGTTGCACCACCGAAATAGGTCTCGTCTTCAACTCCAACGCCGGAATGTGCGCCATAATCACAGGTCTCGCCGATAGCAACGGTACAAAAGGCATTTGAATTATAGTTGTTCCATTGAACGTGAGTCACACCGATACCAGCACCCACATAAGGGCTGAAACCATGATAGTTGCCAAGGGAAACATAAGCATTCGCCATCAAAGAATCTCGATCGAAATTCGCTGAATCTTCTGAGTAACAATCACCGGGAAATGCACCGCCACCACAAATCGTGCCGACACTTGTGCCGTTCCAATCATGTCCATCGCTGGTTTCATAAGTCAGATCAGCACGAAGCATATCGTTAAAATTATAGCCGAAACCAATGCTCCAGGAACTGGAATCGCCTACCGACTGATTGTCGTAGTCATAACGCGCATCGCTATAATAGCTTAAAGTAGATTCGGCTTTGGCATAGCCAATATCGCCGCGCAGATACCAACCTGAACCATATTCAACATTGGTATAGGCCGGTTGTGGATTAACTGGATATTCCATATCCGCAGCTTGGGCTATACCCGCTGTCGTCGACAGAAGAAGTGAGGTGATGAAAAAGATACGCTTCATGATAATGGCACCCGAATACTTGCGGAAAAAAGCTGGGCCAACGCATTGATCGGTTGGCCCAAGCAGTGAAACTTAATGTAGGCTCCAGCGGATACCGGCGCGCACTGTGTGAACTTTGATATCGTCATCAAAGCCTTGTGCACCTGAATTGGCATTACCGGATTCGAAGTCGAACATTTCGCCGCCCTCGATGTGTTTGAAAGTATATCCGGCATCAAGCTTCATGTTTGAGCTGATGTCGTATGAAACGCCCGCATGAAGAGCATAGGCAAAGCGCCATTCGCCATTGCCGCCGTGTGTGCTGGTGACAGAGTTTGCAGGATCAGCATCTTCATATTCTGTGTTGGAGACATCGCTCCAGTGAACCATCGCGCCACCGATACCGGCACCCACATAAGGAGTGAAACCGGAATAATTGCCAAGATCAAGATAACCATTTGCCATCAAGGTTGTGATCGCAAGGCTACTGTTATCATTGTAAGAACAGGTTCCACCGCCGCCTGGTACAACCGCGGCACAGGCAACACCTGATGCAGATGATCCGGTGAAATCGGCATCGAACTGATGATCAAGAGTTACATCAGCGCGGAAATAATCCGTTACCTGATAACCGATACCGCCGCCAAGGCTCCATGCATCCCCAAGGTCATGCCTTTCGAAGGAACCTGTTAATGTTGGTGTACCCTGATAATATTCAACACCGTCAACCGCGCTATGGGCATAGCCTACGTCACCGCGGAGATACCATCCGCCTGTGTGAATAGTGCGAACCTCGGGAACAACTTCTACAATTGGAGGCTCATACAAATCGGCCGCTTGCGACAAAGCCGTCGTTGCGAGCAATCCGGTGGCAAAAACAGATAATTTCATAAAGTTGCTCATCAAAGCACCCTTCCTTATTGAACCGGACAATCCCGGTAAAGACTTGAATTCTCAGGATGGATATTCGTCGAGAAAGGTTAAAACCCGCTTAACCAAGTTTCTTAAGGTTAAAAATAATGGTTAAATAAATTTAAACCTATGATTTATCAGAGTTTTTTTAATGCGAAAAAACCAAAAAGCCCGGCGCTATTGCACCAGGCTTTTAAAAAGAACTTCGAAATATGAAAGTCAGGCGGCGGTTTTTTCCACTACGCCAACCAGACCGTCAACGATATTTTTGACCATGGATTTATCATCACCCTCGGCCATAATGCGGATCAAAGGCTCCGTCCCCGAAGGGCGAATGACGAGGCGGCCGGTCTTGCCAAGCATGGATTCCGCATCCCGGATCGCTTCGATAACAGACGCATTTTCCAGTGGCATACCATTTTTATATCGAACATTTTTCAGCAATTGCGGAACAGGTTCGAATTTGTTGCCGACTTCACTTGCCGGACGATTGGTGGATTTCATGACAGCCATTACTTGCAGGGCGGCAACAAGGCCATCCCCTGTGGTGGTAAAATCTGACATGACAACATGGCCCGATTGCTCACCGCCAAGATTATAACCATGCTCACGCATGTGAGCGACAACATGACGGTCACCAACCGCTGTACGAGCCAGATTGAGGCCCTTGCCCTGCAAAAACCGCTCAAGACCCAGATTGGACATGACCGTTGCAACCAGCCCGCCGCCCGTGAGACGCGAATTGCTATGCCAGTAATCCCCGATGAGAGCCAATATCTGATCGCCGTCGATCTCATTGGCGTTTTCATCGACCACGATCACACGGTCTGCATCACCATCAAGCGCAATGCCGATATCGGCTCTTGTTTCATGAACCTTGCGGCGCAGCTCTGCTGTATCAGTTGAACCGCAATCGCGGTTGATGTTAAAGCCGTTCGGCTCATCGCCAATCGTTACAACTTCAGCGCCAAGTTCCCAAAGGGCTTCAGGCGCCACCTTGTAAGCCGCACCATTGGCACAATCGACCACAATCCGCAGACCTTCAAGCGACAAGGATCGCGGCAATGTTCTTTTGGCAAATTCCACATACCGGTCGCGAACACCTTCAATACGGGTTGCACGGCCAAGCTCGGTTGCTGACGCAAGCGCCGAAGATAGATCTTCGTCGAGCATTTCTTCAATTTGGCTTTCAAACTCGTCCGACAATTTGTAGCCATCAGGGCCAAACAATTTGATGCCATTGTCCTGAAAATCATTATGTGAGGCGGAAATCATCACCCCTATGTCTGCGCGCACGGACCGAGTAAGCATCGCAACAGCAGGCGTTGGAACAGGGCCGAGCAAAAACACATCCATTCCGGCAGAAGTGAAACCGGCAACAAGGGCATTCTCGATCATATAACCTGAAAGGCGCGTATCTTTACCGATCACAACACGGTGTCGGTGTTCACCCCGGCGGAAAGCCATGCCTGCGGCCATACCAACTTTCATGGCAACTTCCGCAGTCATCGGAAAAGTATTGGCTGTTCCGCGAATACCATCAGTGCCGAAATATTTCTTTTTCATTCAATTTTTCCCCGAATTGGGCGCCCTACCCAGTATCGTTCTACAATAAAGTTGGGTTGTGTGAACTCACACTTTATGACACGCGAAACATAGCGGCATGACATGAACCCAGCCTGAATTTTCTAACCTTACGTTAAATGATACTGTACAAGTCTAACGAATCTGTGGACCGACATGGTAAACACATTATTTACGTTCAAATGTCTGTTTTCATACAAAAAAGGGAGATCAAACGATCTCCCATTTCTATTACTAACCAATGATTTCAGCGCATCTTCACCCCTGTGGCTGAGGCTCCATATCGCCGGCTCCGTCTTCTTTGGGCTTCTTGGTTTTGCCCGTTTTGGGAACCGCGCCGCCTCTTGATGGCGGGGTATCATCGCCTTGATCGCGCCGTGGCGGTTTGCCAGCAATCAGGTCATTGATTTCATCACCAGACAGCGTCTCATATTCCAAAAGGCCTTGGGAAAGTGCTTCCCAATCCTTCTTTTTCTTCTTCAGGATTTTGGTAGCCGTATCATAAGCATCATCGATCAGGCGGCGAACTTCATCATCAATGGTCTGGGCCGTTGCCTGCGAAACCTCACTCCCATTCTGTTGTTGATAGCCCATCATACTCGGCTGGGAGCCACCATCATAGGCGACACGACCAAGCTTGTCTGAAAAGCCCCATTGGGTAACCATTGCGCGGGCAAGTTTCGTTGCCTGTTCAATATCTGATGAAGCACCGGAGGTGATATTCTCCTTGCCGAATTTCAACTCCTCGGCAACCCGGCCACCCATCATGATCGCCAAACGCGAAATCATCCATTTATAACTCATGGAATAACGGTCGCCTTCGGGCAATTGCATCACCATACCAAGAGCACGGCCACGCGGAATGATCGTTGCTTTGTGAACTGGATCAGCTTCCGGCACATTCAAGGCAAGAATGGCGTGACCAGATTCGTGATAAGCCGTCAGTGTTTTTTCCTTTTCGGTCATGGCTGTTGATTTGCGCTCGGCGCCCATCATGACCTTGTCCTTGGCATCTTCAAATTCAGCCATAGTCACCAGTCTTTTATTACGGCGTGCCGCAAGCAGAGCTGCTTCATTGACAAGGTTCATCAAATCCGCACCGGAAAATCCCGGCGTTCCGCGAGCCAGAACATGCAAGTCCACATTTGGTGCAAGCGGTACTTTTCTGGCGTGAACCTTGAGAATTTTAGCCCGGCCAGTCACATCAGGATTTGGCACCATCACTTCACGGTCAAATCGGCCAGGACGCAGCAAGGCCGGGTCCAGCACATCAGGACGGTTGGTAGCAGCAATAAGGATAATGCCCTCATTGGCCTCAAAGCCGTCCATCTCAACCAAGAGCTGGTTCAAGGTCTGCTCGCGCTCGTCATTGCCGCCGCCAATGCCTGCGCCACGATGGCGACCTACGGCATCGATCTCGTCGATGAAAATGATGCAAGGCGCGTTTTTCTTTGCCTGCTCGAACATGTCACGAACGCGGCTTGCGCCAACACCTACAAACATTTCAACAAAATCAGAACCGGAAATTGTAAAGAATGGAACACCTGCTTCACCGGCGACTGCGCGGGCAAGAAGAGTTTTACCGGTTCCTGGAGGACCCACAAGCAATACACCATGAGGAATTTTCGCGCCAAGGCGCTGGAATTTTTGCGGTGTCCTCAAAAACTCGACAATTTCTTCAAGGTCCTGCTTGGCCTCATCCACGCCGGCAACATCTTCGAATGTTTTACGGCCTGACATCTCGTTCAGCATTTTGGCCTTTGATTTGCCAAAACCCATGGCCTTGCCACTGGAGCCTTGCATTTGACGCATGAAGAAAATCCACACGCCCAAAATCACGAACATCGGCAGCCAGGTAAAGAGGAACGAGCCAAGAGCAGATCCTTCATTTTCCGGTTGAGCCTTGATGGTCACGCCTTTTTCTTCCAGCCTGTTCACCAGACTTGGATCTTCCGGTGAATAAGTCTCAAATCGGTTGTTATTGTCCGAATAAGTACCCGAAATTTGCGGACCGGCAATCGTTACCGAGCTCACCCGTCCGGCATTCACATCATCCAGAAATTTCGAATAGGGAATATTTGTCGATGCGGTTCCCTGGGTTGGGCCTTGGAAAAGATTGAACAATGCAATCAACAGCACTGCAATGATCGCCCAAAGGGCCAAATTACGAAAATTATTGTTCATAGAAACTTCCTGGAAGCCGGCCACTCAAGTTTGTCGGAGCGACGCATTTTTTTCACTTGAACTTAAGATAGGTAGGAAAGGTGTTTTTGCCAAGGTCAATCACGACGATTCAGGCCGAATTGCCATTTTTTTGCGGTTTTGGTGAACGCCCTGTTGTCGCAGTTGCTGTGATAGAAGATCAAGGCTGCAAACTGGCTGCGGTATACTGGTCGAGCGAGCGAACCCATAGGCGCAAAGGCGCATCAAATTCCGGGCAAAAATGCTCAATCGCCGGAGAGGCGATCCGAATTTCCAAACCCTTTGGAATTGAATTACTTTCAATCAGCGGCAGACATGGCTCTGTATTGCCGGACTTTGTTTGCACATGCACCATCGGCGTTGAACGCAGCGCCGCCCGCGGCATGACCGGATAAGGTGCTTCGCGCAATAACTCGAATTCCCGCAATTGCTGGCGTCCGGCAACTTCAATAAAGACCGGATTTGCCAGCCCATTATAGATATGCATTCGCCCGTCCCAGATCGCAGCTTCTCCCGGATCGAGCATCAAAGAAGTCTGGTTTCTGCTTTCCCGGTAAAAAATGATAACGTCCTTTTTGAATTCCACACACGCACCGCCGATCGTCATCCGGCGGGCTCCGCCCTCTTCAGCTTGAAGATCACTATTTTCAATCAGCTCAAAAAGTCCGACCAGCCGATGACGCGGAACCATGAAAGCCTGTCCGCCGGAAACCGCAATCAAGGTCTGAAGGGCAATTGCGGCAACCGGGTTAGTACTGGGTTCGAGGTTCGAACGCTTGAGAACAAATACCGGGCCAGGTTTAACGCTCACATTGGCTTTTAAAAATTGAACTACCGCAAGGGACATGGATGAACGAAGTCTGCCACACACTTTGCCAAACCGGTGCACTTTTTCCGCAAGCTGCGGGTCACTCTTCAAATGCTTGCGGATACGCACCCGCTCATAGCTTTCGTCCAGATTGGAAGGGTCTTCAATCCAGGACTGGGAGTTTTCAGACAGGAACGCCCTGAGCTCGTCTCTGGAGGAACCCAGTAGCGGCCGGAAAATCCGCGTTCCCCCATAAAGCCAGGTTTGCCGCCCCATGCCCGAAAGCCCCCGCCCCTCGCCGCTTTGGCTGAAACGCTGGGACCGCATCAGGACAGTTTCGATCTGATCATCTCTGGTATGTCCTGTCAGAATGACATCGCAGCCGATCTCATGGGCAAAATCATCCATCAAGGAATAACGGGACTCCCGGGCAGCCTCCTGAATGCCGAAAGAAGGCTTCATCCCTTCCCAGGCCAGCGTCACATGAGGAACACCCAGGCCAGCGCAAATACTCGCCACAAATGCCGCTTCCGCCGCAGCTTCCGGCCTAAGTCCATGATCCACCGTGACAGCTTGTAGAATGACTCCGTTCTTTTGCGCCCAGATATTGGCAAGCAATAAAAGCGCTATAGAATCACTGCCGCCCGATACCGCAACAAGCACCGGATCGTCTTTGGGGATTTTACTGAAAAGTTTTTCGGCGTTAAAGGTCAATGCGCTGGCAACCAGTTGGAACTGTATTCATTACCCATTCTTGCATTTGGCGGCCCGCTGTTCAACATCAACGCGCTTGCGAACTGCATTGGACAAATCAGGATATTTTTTCGGCACTTCCGCATAGGTGGCGCAGGCCAATTCCCGTTGATTAAGCCCGGCCAGCGAAACGCCCAGTTTCAAAAGGTTTTGCGCGCCCAGAGCCGCCTTCGGGTTTTCTTTGTGATTTTCAAGAAACACCCTGGCAGCTTCCTCATAATGCCCTTGGGAAAAATGACTTTCTCCGAGCCAGAATTTTGCCTCGGGCATTTTTGCGTCACCGGGATGGTTCGCCACAAATGCGTTGAAGACTTCCTCGGCCCGCGAATATTCCCCGGCCTGTACATATTCATAACCAAGATTGAACAATTGATCTGGCGCTTCGGGAAATTGAACTGAAGCAAGGTTTTTTGTCAGATCAATTGGCGCACCCACATTTGAATCAACCACATTGCCATCGCCATCAAATGTCAAAGAGCCAAGGGCCGCAGGCGGCGCACCCAATTTTTCGCCGCCGGCAAGATCATTGCCATCGAGAATACTCTCAATTGATTCACTATTGTTAGTATTGTTCGTTCCGTCTGACCCGTTTCCGGTATCGGCCTGATCAGACGGTAAAGGCTTTCCCAGGCTTTCGCCTCCTGCCTGCGCAGTTTCATTCGCGCCGTCTATTTTCGCATCGCCGCGCTGCTCCAGCTCCTGAAAGCGAAACTCATTGTCTTCCTGCATCTTGCGGATCTGCTCCTGCATTTGCAGCAATTGGAACGTCATGTCTTCAACCTTGCCATTGAGCAAGCGAATCTGCTCTTCAAGCTGATTGACCCGAAAAGCCGCATCGTCGCTCTGGGCAAGTTGGATATTCGGCCGCGTTTCAGCCCGGTTGAGCAGATCACCCTGTGGCAATAATCGCTCATAGCCAGCCGCACCCGTTTTATCAGCGCCGCGGATCGTGTCTGTAATCTGCCAGTCCTGATTTGCCGCTGTCGCAGGATTTGCCAATATCAGACATCCTCCGGCCAGCAATGATCTTGCAATAAATTTGTAGAAACGCATCAATATTCCCTCTTTAATTGAACCCGGCAAAGAGACGGAAATCTGTTCGCCTCATCCACTTGACCACATCTTGAATGCAAAATTAAGCCTTCACACAAGTCATGCTCATAATAATTATCTATTTGGCATCAAACTTGGTCAGAATTTTGTTTAAACCCTTCACGTTTCAGACATAAAGCGGGATGGGGAATGAGATTGGCAACTATTCGGACAAGGCAATCAGTTCCACAATATATAAGTTATGCGACAATGAACGGCAGCTGTGAGCCCTTTTTGACAACGTGCCTTTTGATAACTTGGTCATTTTGCGACAGGGTAGTTATGGTTGCAAAAGTCGACGTTTTTGCAGCGGTTTAGCAGTCGTAAAACCTGGTCGCTACAAGATTGGCGAAATTTGCGCTTTTGGACGACTTAAGCATCGAATCCGACGGGTTGCGAAAAGGATCAACGTTGCAACCAACTTTCGCATATCAATTTTTGCGGCCTAGAGAGAACATGGTGATTTTACCTGCTATTTCACCATCCCATTTTTCGTCGAATATGGTGCTCAACATCCCTATTCAGTTCCTCACCGTTTTCTCCGTTTGACATGATCACATAACCAGAACCGGAGCGCGCATTGAGGAGATACATGCATCGGAATCCGGCATTCACTCCATTATGGGTTACGCGGTCTTTTCCCACGACAAATGCACCGCAGGCAGCATTTTTATGCAGGGGCGTTGTCATCGCACGTGCCAATTTTTGCGGTAAGAAAGCGTCACCTTTGCCTTGGAGCGAATTTGCGACTGCAATGAGCGCGCGACACATATCGTCGGGCGAAGTCCAAAGGCCCGCCGCCGCCTTTTCGGGATAGTTATGGAAGCTTGCAGAAAGCGTCGCGCCGTTGCCCGCATGTGCATGCGCTACATCTTCTTCGGGCGTTAAACCTTGCATCGTTGAATCCCTCATTCCCAGGGGCTCCAGAACAAATTCCTGAACAATCTCCGAATAGGACTTGCCAATTACTTCTTCAGCGAGAAGTTGAAGGATCGTGATGCCGCCGCCTGAGTATTTAAAGTTACCCACTGGAAAGTCTTGGACGACTGCAGCTGTGTTGGAGGGGTGTCGACCGTTGAGGATGTCGAGGACATCCGGCTGACCGGTTCCGAAGGCATAGCCTGGAAAGCCATGCACAGTGGTACCACCACAATGAGCCATGAGAAGGCGAGGCGTTACTCGCGCAGATGATCGGCCAGTCAGCATCCAACTTCGCAAGACTTCATTAACAGGGCGGTCCAAAGAAATCTTACCGTCTCTGACCATCGCCAGAATTGCTATCGCATTGACCGTCTTGGAAAGTGATGCCGCTTGAAACCTTGTTTTTCTGGTCACAACCTCGCTGTCGTTCTTTCGCTTTTTCCCCACCGCTTCAGAAAGTGAAATTCGACCGTCTGAAATCACGCTATAACTTACTGCCGGAACAGTGCGTTTCTCCAAAAGCGCTATCAACGGATTAGTCGCCGCTTGTGCTTCGCCAAACAGGTTTGATAGAGACAGCATTGCCACGCCTTTTGCCGAAAACTTTAATAGCGAACGCCGGTCGATGAATTGTGTTTCGAAAAATGGACACATTCGATTTACTCCCGATTTTTTCTGTAAACGCTGCAAGCCTGTAGTCGCGTGACATTATTACAGTCGCGCCAGGAATACTCAACAAAGAATATTTATGATTGCCACCGGAAGAAACTAGATACGGTTTGATCTTTATAGGCTTTATAAATAAGAGTTTTTAAGCCATTGTCCTACGTTGCGGAGATTGTGGTAATGGCAATTCGTTGCAAAAATGGATCCTTTTTGCGACTAACTACCAAGGTCTCAAAAGTCCGCACATCTGCCCTTCACTGTTGCAAAACCTTCCTTTTTGCAACGGTTTTCGCGGACAATAAAATCAATTAGTTGGCTGTCACAAAACTTGCCGCAATAAGAATGCAATCCCTCTGCCCATAAACCATTCCCCCAAAGCAGAAAGGGCGACCCGAAGATCGCCCTTTGAAACTATTATCTGTGTTCTGCTCGGCCCGTTTGGCCAGAGAGCCTTAACCCGTAGGGCCGGAAAGCCCTAGCCTGTAGGACCAGAGAGCAATGTCACCGCACGGCGGTTTTGCGACCAGCAGGAGATATCATCGCAGACCGCTACCGGACGTTCTTTACCATAAGAGATCGTGCGAATACGGTTGCGCGGCACACCTTGGGAAACCAGATAATCGCGCGTTGCTGCAGCACGGCGCGCACCAAGGGCGATGTTGTATTCACGCGTTCCGCGCTCATCCGCATGGCCTTCAATGGTGATTGGATAATTGGTGTAGCGTTGCAGCCATTGACCTTGTTTGTCCAATGTCGCACGGGCAGTTTGTGTCAAAGCCGAACTGTCGGTTTCGAAAAACACGCGGTCGCCCACATTCACTGTGAAGTCCTGCTCTGAACCCGGGCTTGCGCCATTGGTCAGGCCAAGACCGTTTGCATTGTCTGGAAGCGGTTTTTTCGACGCGCAACCTGTTACCAGCAGGCCAAGGGCCAAGGCAACGAAAATCGGGGATTTTAGTACCGAACGTGCAAGCGGCATCGTTCTTACTCCTTTAATGAATTTATTCACCTTACAATAACCATGAAACGGTTAAGGCCGCTTCAATATGTTTGGTAAACACTTGGTTAAAATTGTTCCTGCCGCTAAATTCCGGCGGTTTCTTATGCGCTTCATCCGGCATTTCAGCCGTTTGAAATTTCTATTCCAAAAGCGGAGACCAGGCCGGGTCCGAAGCAAAGTTTGGCGTTGGAATTTGGCGCTCATGGCGGCCGGTCACATCAACTGAATACAGCTTGGATCCGCCATTGGCGCCTCTGCTTTCACGGAAAAACATCAAAACACGGCCATTTGGTGACCAGGTCGGCCCTTCATTGTGGAAGCCTTCTGTCAGGATACGTTCCTTGGAACCATCAGGTGCCATCACCCCGATCAGGAACTGACCGCCCGATTGCTTGGTAAAGGCAATCAGATCACCGCGCGGAGACCAGACGGGCGTTGAATAGCTGCCGGTGCCAAATGAAATACGGTTCGGCTCTCCTCCATTGGCACCCATCACATAAAGCTGCTGGCGCCCGCCGCGATCTGATTCAAACACAATCTGGCTACCATCTGGTGAGTAAGACGGGCCCGTATCAATGGCTGATGAATTGGTAAGACGCGTTGTCGTGCGCGATCTCAGATCCATGGTGTAGAGATTGGAAATGCCGTCATTGTTCAAACTCATGATAATCTTTTGGCCATCAGGGGAAAAACGCGGTGAAAACGTCATGCCGGGAAAATCGCCGACAACATCAAATTGTCCAGTCTCGATCTGACGAAGATAAACTTTCGGGTTTCCGCCGGCAAAAGACATATAGGTGATTTCCTGGCGGGTCGGTGAAAAGCGCGGGGTCAGCACCAGATCGCCGCCTTTGGAAAGATAACGAACATTTGCGCCGTCCTGATCCATGATCGTCAGACGCTTGATGCGCTTGGTTTTTGGGCCGGACTCGTCGACAAAAACGATACGGCTATCGAAATAGCCTGTCTCGCCCGTCAGCTCCTTGTAGATCGCATCGGAAATGATGTGAGCCAGTCGGCGCGAATTATTCGGATTGGTGAAATATTGCTGGCCGATAATTTGCTCCGAGCCAAAAACATCCCACAAGCGAAACTCTGCTTTCAAGCGCCCGTCAGCCACTTTGGTCACGGTTCCGTTTACAAGGGCCTGGGCATTGATCACGCGCCAGTCTTCAAAACGGGGAACCGCATTGGGGTCCGAGGTTTTTTCAATAAAAGCCGCCGGATCAATAGGTTTGAACAGGCCGGAATTTTTAAGGTTCTCCGTGATGATAGAAGATATCTCAGGGCCCAGTTCACCGGAAAACGAATTGATCGCAATCGGCAGCGGCTCAATCGTGCCCCGGTTAAGGTCAATCGTGACTTTGGCATTGGCCTGGAGTGTCAATCCGAACAGCATGAGAAGCGAGACTAGAAGGGTTCTAAGCATTTGAGAAATTCGATTATCCATTTTGGAGGCACTAAAGATATTCGGGGATTGCAATTCGATCATTATTATCTCGTTTCGTACTTTATTATTTCCGCTAAATGCGCGCCTTTTACGGCAATTCTGGGACAGGCCTGTGGTAATGCGGCAACATCGGCTTAAAACATCTGGCTTGGGTCAAAATTGATCTGAACTTCATTCCAGACATCAAACTTCCCTTTAGGCAAGTTAAACCCTTGCTGGTTGCATTTCTGGATCGCCCTGACAGCGCTACTATCAAAGGTTCTGTTTCCGCTCGACTTTGTAACTCTTGGTCGACCAACCAGTTTGGCCTCAGAATCAAGGTCAAATTCAACTGATGCTTTCAATTCATCTGCCCCGGAAGCTCCAGCCGGCAATGCCCAGCAACTTGCCATTTGCGCGGTCAAAGCATCCAGCTCACTGGTGCTTAACTTGCCGCTGCTCGATGGTTTGCTCGTTCCAAGCGCCGCAGTTTGCGTTGATTTTTTTGAGCCGGAAGAAGTTGGCTTCTCTTTGCTTTCAAGCGCCTTGGCAATATCGCCAATCGGATCATCTTTATTGATCGATGAGGCCGTTGTGGTTTTGGCTGGCTCTTCAGCTTTCTTGCGGTCCGTTGTTTCCGCCTTTTGCGGCTGTTGGGGTTCCGGCCGCTTGATTGGCACGGCCTTGACCTGCGAAAGCGAAGCGAACTGCTCTCCGGTTTCCTCAACGGGGGTATCTTCAATGGGCGCCGGTTCCGCCACATCAACCTTGGGCTCATTGACCGCTGAAACTTCATTGGTCGGCGCAGGTGTTTCTTCTTTTACCGGTTCAGCCTCGGGAATAATGCGCGGCTTGGGCGTTGGAATAGGCGCAGGAGGCGGCGTTTCCGCCCGAGCTACCTCAACCGGTTTTTCTGCCGGTTCAGCCTGTTTCTCAGATTTGGTATCATTCTTGGCATCACCAACATTTTGCGCCTCGGGAACCGTATCAGGCCGTTTCGTTGGCGTAGGCGCTGGCGTTTCGCTTAATTCGGCTTTTTTGTCACCGGCAACGGACTGAGTGATTTCTTCAATCGGTACGATATCAATCGGCAGAGCTTCCACGTCTGCCACCATCAAAGGTGTAGGCGCAGAAAAGCTCCATAACCCCCAGGTCAAGAGGGCCACGTGGGCAGTACTGGAAAGAACAACGCCAATCTTCATTGCGAGTTGAAACCTCTAACTACCCTGCTCTTGAAGCGTCACCATTGCGAGCCTCTTGAAGCCTGCCTGAGACAATAGCCCCATTACACGCATAACAGTGCCATAGTCGGCTGTCTTGTCGCCGCGCACATAAATGCGTTCTTCATAACCGTTTGCAGCAATTGCTGTTAGCTTGGCGACTACTTCTTCAATAGGAATTTCTGTCTCTTGCAGGAAAACCTGACCATTCTCGTTCACAGAAACGGAAATCGGCTGGGTCTCTGAGTTGAGCGCTTTGGCCTGTGTTTCAGGCAAATCAATCGGCACACCAACCGTGAGCAATGGCGCAGCCACCATGAAGATAATCAGCAAGACCAACATCACATCCACAAAGGGTGTTACGTTGATTTCGCTCATCATGGCATTGCGGCGTCCACCGCGACCACGGCGACGGCCACCTGATATGCCTGAACTTCCTGTAGACATTCCCATTTCGAATTCCTCAAAACCTGTTCCGGTTCAAGTTAAGCAAAGCACAAAAAACATATTTGTCGCTCAGCCTTTGTTTTTCTCATCTATCTGTCGCGAAAGTATGGCAGAAAACTCATCTGCAAAACCTTCAAGGCGAGAAGCGATCTTGCCTGCGTCAGACGAAAACTTGTTGTAAGCAATAACCGCCGGAATAGCCGCCATCAGTCCAAGGGCCGTTGCCAGCAAGGCTTCTGCAATACCCGGCGCAACGACGGCCAGATTGGTTGATTTCGATCCGGCAATCGCCTGGAATGAAGTCATAATACCAACGACTGTGCCGAACAGGCCGACGAAAGGAGCAGCCGAACCTACAGTTGCCAAGAAACCGAGACGCTTTTCAATGCGCTCCATTTCCCGGGACATGGATACATCCAGAACCTTGTCGATACGAGTTTGCAAACCAATTGGCGAATTGGCCCCCCGCTCAAAACTTTTTTTCCATTCTTTCATGGCTGAAACAAACAGAGCGCCCATTCCGGTCGGTGTCTTATCCGAAAGCGAGCGATACAATTCTTCCAGGGAGCGCCCGGACCAGAACACTTCTTCAAAGCGATCAAGCTGCCTGCGGGTACGGGCAAACATAAGCGACTTGTCGATCATGATCGCCCAGCTCCAGATCGAGGCGATCAACAATCCGATCATCACCAGCTTGACGGTAAAACCCGCCTGCGCAAACAACCCCCAAAGTGAAACATCATGAGCCGCTTCAAGGCCACCTGATGTTACTTCCTGGGCAAAAGCTGCAGAAACAGCAAAAAGCATTGTCCCGTCCATGGGAATTCCCCGTCTTGTTTATATCGGCCAAAAGACTGTGTGTTTAGGCGAATCGAAAGAAATCAAATCGCAAGGCACATTTCATCTGTTGTTCCAAAAGCTGAAAATCATGGTCAAAGGAAGGCATGGAGCCTTACAAGGTCCATTCCTCCCTTACTTAGAGGTATTAATGCTTGATTAGGGTAAACGAAGCGTTAGGATTCCTGATCAGGTTGAAAGGTTTTTTCAATTGCAATATCCGTATAATTGTGTACGTTTTAGATGTGAACTTACAAAATCTGGAGACTTGAAATGCCCAGTATCGAATTCTTGCTAACTGCCCTTGTTGTCGTACTCTTACCGGGAACAGGCGTGATTTATACACTCGCAGTGGGCCTTGGCAGAGGATTTTGGGCAAGTGTGGCCGCAGCTGTTGGATGTACTTTTGGTATCGTGCCAGCCGCCGCCGCAAGCATTATTGGGCTTGCCGCCATCTTTCACACAAGTGCCCTCGCCTTTCAAATCATCAAATATCTGGGCGTTGCCTATTTGATGTTCATGGCCTGGAGCATTTTGCGCGAAGGCGGAACGCTGGATGTCAAAGAAGACAAGGCGGAAGTCTCCTACACCAAAATCGCGAGCCATGCGATCATCATCAATATTCTGAATCCCAAACTGTCCCTGTTCTTTCTGGCGTTCCTGCCGCAATTTGTTTCAGCAAATGCACTCAATCCAACTCTTGATCTGGTTATCCTCGCCGCGATCTTCATGGTCATGACTTTTGTGGTGTTTGTCCTTTATGGCGGATTTGCCGCCCTTGTGCGCGATGCCCTGATCAGCAAGCCTGCTATCATGGTCTGGATGAAGCGCGGCTTTGCCGGGGCCTTCGGGTTTCTGGGTTTGAAACTGGCACTATCCGAGCGGTAAAACATGCGCTTTGAAAAACTGGCCCTCTTGCGAATTGAAGCGGCGATTGAAGAAGGCCAGTTTGACAATCTGCCTGGCGCGGGCAAACCCCTGCCGCCAGTCCCTGACGGCGATTTCATGGAGCATTTTGGCGCGCGCCTGTTGAAAGAGGCAGGCGCACTGCCGCCGGAAGTCTCGCTCAAAAAGGAAATCGTGAGGGATGCCAAGGCCGCCGCCGAACTGCCCGATGGCGCGGAGCGCGAAGAGGCCCTGCAAATGCTGAATGAAAAACGAATGAAGCTCGCAATAATGATGGAGCGGAGATAGGGAGTATAGTCAATACGCAGTATTTTTTGCCTAACTGGTCTGTTGGAAACTCTCCAAAAATCGGATATATTTCACCTGGGGCTCCTGAATGAAGGAGAGTGGGATGAAATGGAAATCTGCGCTTGATGTTCTTGATCCAGGCCGATTACAGCCTGAGATAAATTATAAATCAGCCGAGGGCCACAAATACATTGTAAATCAGCAATTGCTAGCAAAGATTGTTGGCGGTGTGGCGATCTTGCTACCCTTCGCAATGCTTTCAGCTTTTGTCATCTTTGGAAATTGTTTTTACGACTCAATCAGTCATTTTTACTTCACCAGATGGTTTGGCGATATCTTCGTCATCATGTTGGCCATGATAGGAACCATTTTAATAGCCTATCAAGGTGAGACCGGTGAAGAAAACAGATATGCAAATTTCGCCGGAGTTTGCGCGTTAGTTGTCGCCTTTATCCCAACGAGTGGTAGCGGTTGCGAACCAGAAAACCTGGCCAATGGTCGAGTGATAGATGCCCGGATATTTGCCAACTTTGACTATTCAGCTCCTGGAAATATGTTGCAGCTAAAAGTACCAACCAATGGCGACGCACCGTTTCAATTCATGCTGAACGCTGAAATATTTCACCTTGGCGCTGCGGCATTTCTTTTTGGCTTTCTAGCTTATTATACTCTTGTTGTATTCACCCGCATCATTCCTGAAGAACATATTATGAAATCCGGAGAACTGACGCCCGCCAAGAAAAATCGCAATGGAATTTATCAAATCTGCGGTGTTACCATTGTGATTTGCATTTTAGCATTGGCTGCCAATGCAACAATCACATGGCTGACCGGATCAGACGGAAGTGGTTGGAACAAATACAATCTCACTTTTTGGTTCGAAGCCATCGCCCTTTGGGCCTTTGGTATTTCATGGACCACAAAAGGCAGGCTTGTCACGGACGCAATGATGGACAATCGCGATAAGGCGCTAGAGGCTGCATAACCTGTGTATTAAGCTAAACCGCAAGGCATTAGTAAGTCCTGCTGCTGCACCGCCACAATATCAAATAGGCGGTGCATCACCTCACTTATAACTTACCCGATCAGACCAGCACTCATTGCCAGATTATTGAGCGCCAGAATGATGATCGTCAGCCAGGTGCCAATGGTTCCCCAATATCTTCCTTTGGGAAAATGGTCCGTAAAGGCCATCGCATATCCATGGGCAATGCGCGAAAGAAGATAGAGCGCTGCAAAAACAATGAGGAAATTTTTGTTCGCGCCTTGCAGTTCCGCCAGAAAAAACAGCGCAATGACAAATGGCGTATATTCTGTGAAATTGGCCATAGCACGCATTTTGCGCTTCAGCCCTTCATCATCGCCGTGGTCTAGACCGATTTTCGCCGTCCGTCTTTGATCGACAACCTTGGCACCAAGGGCCAGCAACCAAAGAGATAAAAGCGATACTAAAACTGTTGTAATGGGCAGGCTCATGGTAATCATCCTTTGTTAAACTCGGCCTGAAAGGTTTCACCCCTCCAGCTTTGCCCGCAAGTCATCGGGAAATCGTTTCGCCCCGCCGCCATGATGAATGAAGGCTACCTCCACATCCGCCCCAAGCAGCAGCACTTCGCTGCCATCAGCCTCTTTGCGCAATACCTCCTGCCGCAGGAACGAACGCGCCCCGGTCAGTTTTTGCAAGGTGGTGCGCACGATCAGCAGATCATCAATCACAGCCGGCGGACCGAACTTCAAATTCATCCGGTGAATGGCAAAGGCAGATTTTTCTTCCGCTAGATCCGTATGGAATATTTTAAGAAGCCGCAGCCACTCCGTGCGCGAGCGCTCCATATATTTCAGGTAATTGGAATGATAGACGACGCCGGAAAAATCCGTGTCTTCATAATAGACCCGTACTTCCATCTGGTGCCCCTTGCCAGACTCATTATCAATGAGATGATTGGAAAGTTCGGTTTTTTCACGGGACATTTTTCTATTTCCATTTGTCGCTTTTCAGTTTCCCATATTTGGCACATTCGATAAGACTTGAACAACCCATTCCTGCACGCAGCAATAAATGAGCTCTTAAATGCCTTTCCTGTCAGACATATTCACTTATCCGGTCAAATCCTTTCCAGGCTTGCGGCTCTCTAAAACAATCATCACCAAGGGAGAAGGCCTGCGCGATGATCGCCGTTATGCAATTACAAATGGCGTGACCAACACGCTGGATGGCGCCTGGCTCACCTGCCGTTCTTTTTTCATCAATGCGGTCAATGACGGGTTGTTGAAATTCTCCAATGAAAGCGATGAAGACACGATCACCCTTGCCTCGCCCAACGGGTTTCGGATTACCTGGCGCAAGGGCGATGTGGAGGGCCTCAAATTCGCCAATTCAAAAATGGCCGAGTTCATCGCGCCTCTGCTGCCTGCCCACGATCTACCAACTCCAATGATTACCCAGCGCACGCAACTACCGGGCATGCTTTCCGGCTATTGGGATTTTAACGATAGCGGTATTTCCCTGATGAACAGCAATTCACTAAAGGCGCTTAGTAAGGCCATGGGCGAAGAACTGGATATCCGCCGCCTGCGCGGCAATCTGATTATCGAAGATCTCCCCGCCTGGGAAGAGTTCGGCCTCGTCGGCAAGAGGATAAAAATCGGCAAAGCGGAATTTGATATTCTGCGTCCCGTCAAGCGCTGCCCGGCCACTTCCGTTAATCCACAAACCGGCATCAGGGATTTAAAAGTGCCGGACGGATTAATGGACCATTTCGGCCATGCCTTTTGCGGCATTTATGCCAAGGCGGTAAATTCCGGCACCATCGCCAAAGGCGACATGATCGAAATCATCGGTGACGCAAAAACGCCCTTGAGCGAGGCGGCTAATCCGGCAGACTCAGACTACAAGCTTTGGCCAAAAATTGCCGAAGTGTTGTCTCATGCACATTCCGCGACGGGTGCAGAAATCGCCATCAAATCCGCAGGCCCGTGGCCATTACCAGAAGCAACAAAGGGCCAACGCATGCGCTTCCATATCTCGCGGGATTTGATCGGCGTGGCAATAGTCCACGAACAGCGCGATCATACAACTATGCTGCATGTGGAACCGTCAGAAACCAATGATCCGGCAACGGCTTATTTATTGGAGAAAGTGAAGACCGGAGATAGGCTGATTGTCAGCGGGTCCTTTGGGCGGGGTTAATCCTCCCCCTCATCAAACATACCAATTTGAGCAGCGGTCATGCCTGTGGGTGCGGTGAGGCCGAGATGCTTCCAGGCATTAGCCGAGAGAACGCGCCCACGTGGGGTGCGCTGGATAAAGCCCTGCTGAATCAAATAGGGTTCGATAATGTCTTCAATAGCATCGCGCGGCTCTGACAGTGCGGCGGCGATGGTTTCAATCCCAACCGGGCCACCACCAAAATTGCGGGCAATCTGGTTGAGATAGCGACCATCCAACTGGTCGAGGCCCCGGCTGTCGACTTCCAGCCGAGTGAGTGCCGCATCGGCGATTTTCGCGTCAACAATCTCCGCTCCCGCCACATCAGCAAAATCACGCACACGGCGCAGCAAGCGTCCGGCAATACGCGGCGTGCCCCGCGAACGCTTGGCAATTTCCTTTGCCCCGTCTTCGCTCATGGCAAGCTGCATGATCCGCGCACCACGATTGACGATATGCTCCAGCTCCTCGTCGGAATAAAAATTGAGCCGGACCGGAATGCCGAACCGATCCCGCAGGGGCGTTGTCAAAAGCCCGAGCCGCGTAGTCGCCGCAACAAGCGTAAACTTCGCAAGTTCGATCTTCACCGAGCGCGCAGCAGGCCCCTCACCGATGATGAGATCAAGTTGATAATCTTCCATGGCCGGATATAAAATTTCCTCAACGGCCGGAGACAGGCGATGGATTTCATCGATGAACAACACATCCCGATCTTCCAGATTGGTGAGCAGCGCTGCCAGATCGCCAGCCTTGGCAATGACAGGGCCCGAAGTGGAACGGAAATTGACGCCCAATTCCTTGGCCATGATTTGCGCTAGCGTGGTTTTGCCCAATCCGGGAGGACCAACAAAAAGCACATGGTCCAACGCCTCGCCGCGCTTCTTGGCGGCCTCAATAAAGATCTTGAGATTTTCCCGTGCCTGCTTTTGCCCGGTAAACTCATCCAGCGATTGCGGACGCAAAGAAATCTCAAGGTCGACGATTTCGTCTTCGCCTTTTTTCTCGCCGTCTATGATGCGTTGGTCATTCATGAACTAGCCATGCCTTAAAAGAAAAAATTTGCCAACCATTATCATCCAGCCAACTCCTTCAAACCTAGTCTGATGAGTTTGGCGCTATCAGCATCTTCGCCTGCATTTTTCAACACTTTGGAAACAGCGCCTGATGCCTGTTGAGAAGAATAGCCAAGATTGGTCAACGCTGAAACCGCATCCATTACCGCTGAATTTGCATGTCCGGAACCGATATCGCTTTGCAATCCGATTTCAGCCGCAGCCGCACCAGAATATTTCGGCGCTTTATCTTTCAATTCGCTGACAATCCGCTGGGCAACTTTCGGCCCAACACCCGGCGCGCGGGCAACCATGCTCTTGTCCTGCAAGGCAATCGCTGACGCCA
>JBAUHS010000024.1:0-18323 GCA_049680405.1 Salaquimonas sp.
ACGATGGCTGTTTTCAAACCGAGTTGAGCAGCCTTGATGGCGCAAACATAGCCACCGGGACCCGAACCGATAATCACAACATCAAATTGATCAGACATAACTACTCCAGAATTTTTGAGGCGACCTATCTGCCGCCAGTTACATTCATGCAATCACCCGTGACGTAAGACGCATCATCGCTGGTCAGCCACAAAATTCCTTTGGCAACTTCTTCCGCGCTTCCGCCACGTTTCATCGGCACCATATGTTCAAGCCTTTTGACCCGATCTAACTCGCCGCCGCTTTCATGAATATCCGTATCAATCAGACCGGGACGAACCGCGTTGACCCTGATGCCTTCGTCAGCAACTTCCAGCGACAGACCTTTGGTGAAAGTATCGATTGCCGCTTTCGAAGCAGCATAATCAACGTACTGATTGGCCGAGCCAAGATAGGCCGCAGCCGAAGACAAATTGACGATGGATCCGCCCGTTCCGCCATGTTTGGTCGACATCCGTTTGACCGCTTCGCGGGCACATAAAATACTGCCGATCACATTGACAGAATACATCCTAAGAAGCCGTTCTACCGTATAATTCTCCACGCGCTCGGTTTTGTCGACGACCCCTGCATTATTGATCAGGCTTTTGAGCGATCCCATCTTGTCAGCTTCGCCAAACAGACGAAGGATGTCTTCTTCGCTGCCAACATCGGCCTGAATCGCTTTGGCAATTCCGCCAGCAGCTTCAGCTTCTGAAACGACTTTGACCGCAGCGCCTTTGTTGGAGACATATGAAAAGCACACATCAAATCCTGCTTGAACCGCAAGTTTGACACAGGCAGCGCCAATACCCCGGCTGCCACCTGTGATGATCATGACTTTATTCATAGAGCCATTCGCTTTTCTTATTTAGTTCCAACTACTTTGAAGTCAAATTCAAGCACCAATCGCCACACGGGTCAGTTCCCAGGCAAGCAAACAAATGCCGATGAGTGAAACCATCCAGATCACGGTCCTGAGAACTGGAATACCTGCCACATAGGTTGGAACGTAAAATACCCTGCTCCAGAAATAGAGCTGCGCGCCCATTGCAGTCAAAGCGGTCCAGCTTTCCGTGACTTGCACCATCAATGCCAATGCTGCAAAAATCGGAAAAGTCTCGAGCATATTATAAAATGCACGCTCAACACGCCCGGCAATCCCTGAATCATTTGAGGGATCGTCACGGGGACTGAGTGAATAGCCCATTCCATTTTGATAGAGCCCGGCGAGAACTTGCAATACCAGTTGGACGATTAAAACGATCCCCGCATAAAGAAGCATTTTGAGTTCGATAGACATGATCAACTCTCCTGAAAAGAATGGTTAGTAAATATTAAAGATCTAGCACCAAGCGCTCTGGATCTTCCAGACTGTCTTTGACCCGCACCAGGAAGGTAACGGCCTCTTTGCCATCAACAATTCGGTGATCATATGAAAGTGCCAGATACATCATCGGGCGGATAACCACCTCTCCATTCATTGCAATAGGACGTTCCTGAATTTTGTGCATGCCCAAAATACCCGACTGGGGCGCATTCAAAATTGGCGTCGACATCAAAGATCCATAAACACCGCCATTGGAAATGGTAAATGTTCCTCCCTGCATGTCAGCCATGGAAAGTTGGCCATCACGGGCAGCAAGACCCAAGCGTCCAATTTCCTTTTCAATGTCGGCAATTCCCATTGCATCCGCATCGCGAACAACCGGAACCACCAGGCCCTTCGGAGTGCCAACCGCAACGCCGATATGAGCGAAGTTTTTGTAGATAATATCGGTGCCATCAATCTCGGCATTCACTGCCGGAATTTCTTTCAGCGCATGGCAAACCGCTTTCGTGAAAAAGCCCATGAAACCAAGTTTTACGCCATGCTTTTTCTCAAACAGATCCTTGTATTTTTTGCGCATTTCCATCACCGCAGTCATGTCCACTTCGTTGAAAGTGGTCAGCATGGCCGCAGTGTCCTGGGCATCTTTCAAACGTCGCGCAATTGTTTGACGCAAGCGGGTCATTTTCACCCGTTCTTCTCGCGCACTATCATCAACCGGAGCGGGCGCTCTTGCTGCAACTGGCGCAGACTTTTGCGCTCCTGCCTTCATTACGTCTTCCTTGAGGATCTGCCCGCGTTTACCGGAGCCTTCGACGGAGGAGGCATCAATTCTATTTTCTGACATCATCTTCTGGGCAGACGGCGCTGGCGGCATGCCCTCAGATGCAGCTTTACTTTCTTTCGGCTCTTCTTTTGGAGCTTCCTCTTTCTTGGCTGCAGGAGCTGGCGCAGCGCCGGAACCTTCTCCAATTGTGCCGAGCAATGCACCAACTTCTACCGTATCACCTTCTTTGGCATCAATCGCCGCGAGCACTCCGGCAACAGGGGATGGCACTTCAACAGAGACTTTGTCAGTCTCAAGCTCCACCAAAGGCTCATCCACTGCGATACTATCACCTTCGGATTTCAACCATTTTCCGATTGTTGCTTCGGTAACACTTTCACCCAGTGTTGGTACGCGAATTTCAGTTGCCATTTCGGTCACTTTCTTTGACTTGAACCCAGCCTTGGATCAATTCAGGCTTTTAACTTCAGATTAATGATCGCCAAGAGCATCTTCCAAAAACGCTTCCAGCTGTTTGAGATGTTTCGACATGAGACCCGTTGCAGGGGAAGCAGCTGCCGCGCGGCCCGCATAACGAGGCCGCTTGTACTTTGAGTCTATGTGATCAAGAACCCAGGAGAGATAAGGCTCGATGAAAGACCAATAGCCCATGTTTTTAGGCTCTTCCTGGCACCAGACAATCTCCGCATTCTTGAACCGGGACAATTCATGAATAAGCGCTTTGGCAGGAAACGGATACAACTGCTCGACGCGCAATAAATAGATGTCATCAATGCCGCGTTTTTCACGCTCTTCGTAAAGATCATAATAAACCTTACCGGTTGAAAGAACGACGCGTTTGATCTTGTTGTCTTTTTGAAGCTTGATGGCTTCGCCTTTTCTATACTCCGCATCATCCCACAGCAGGCGGTGGAATGTTGAACCTTTGGCCATTTCAGACAATTCGGAAACTGCCCGTTTGTGACGAAGCAGAGATTTTGGAGTGAACAATATTAACGGCTTGCGGAATTCACGACGAAGCTGACGGCGAATAATATGGTAATAATTGGCTGGCGTCGTAACATTGGCAACCTGCATATTGTCTTCAGCGCATTGTTGAAGAAAACGCTCCGGCCGGGCTGATGAGTGCTCAGGCCCCTGTCCCTCATAACCATGGGGCAATAGCATCACTAGGCCACACATCCGCAGCCATTTGCTTTCGCCAGACGAGATGAATTGGTCGATAACGACCTGTGCGCCGTTGACGAAATCGCCGAACTGCGCTTCCCAGATGGTCAAAGCATTTGGCGACGCAAGCGCGTAGCCATACTCAAAACCAAGCACCGCTTCTTCAGAAAGCATTGAGTTGATAACGTCATAGCCGGAGTCTTTTGTGGCCAGATTGGCCAGAGGAATATAGCGGCTGTTATCAACCTGATCATAAAGCACCGAATGGCGCTGAGAGAAAGTTCCGCGTTCCACATCCTGACCTGACAGACGAACCACATTACCTTCATTGATCAACGAACCGAACGCGAGTGCTTCACCGGTCGCCCAATCAATTCCCTTACCGGACTTGATCGCTTCAGCGCGATTATCCATGAAGCGCTGAATGGTCTTGTGGATTTTGAAATTGGACGGAACCGAACTAATTTTCTGACCAATCTCTTTCAGCGTTTTGATTGGAACGGATGTCTCACCACGGCGGGGATCATCCAGCCCCTGGGCTGTTTTCAATCCGCGCCAGGCACCATCCAGCCAATCGGCTTTGTTCGGACGATAATTCTTGCCCAGCTCAAATTCCTCATCGAGATACTTACGGAAATTCGCTTTGGTCTCATCCGCCTCAGCTTGATCAATTACTTTTTCATTGACCAATTTTTCACTGTAGAGACTTACAATGGTCCGGTGAGCCCTGATTTTCTGATACATCAAAGGTTGGGTAAATGCCGGTTCATCACCTTCATTATGGCCAAATCTGCGATAGCAGAACATGTCGATCACAACAGGTTTGTGAAATTTCTGACGGTATTCGATCGCAACCTTGGCCGCGTAAACAACCGCTTCAGGGTCATCCCCATTCACATGAAAAATTGGCGCTTCAACCATCTTCGCCACATCAGAAGGATAAGGCGATGACCTTGAGAAACTCGGATTAGTGGTAAAACCAATCTGGTTATTGATAATAAAATGAATAGACCCGCCCGTCCGGTGTCCCTTCAGGCCTGACAGGCCCAAACATTCAGCAACAACGCCCTGGCCTGCAAAAGCTGCATCACCGTGAATCAATAGAGGCAATACTGTGTCGCGGATACGCGACCCACGCTCATTCACTTCTTCAATACCATCTTGCTTTGCCCGCACCTTGCCAAGCACAACCGGATTAACGATCTCCAAGTGAGAAGGATTTGCCGTCAGCGAAAGGTGAACCTTGTTCTCGTCAAACTCCCGGTCTGACGAAGCACCCAAATGATATTTGACATCGCCTGAACCTTCCACTTCTTCCGGTGCGAACGAGCCGCCCTTGAATTCGTGAAAAACAGCGCGAAACGGCTTGGCCATCACATTGGTCAATACATTCAAGCGGCCACGGTGCGCCATGCCCAGAACGATCTCTTTCAGGCCAAGTTGGCCGCCGCGCTTGATGATCTGCTCAAGGGCCGGAATAAGAGATTCCCCGCCATCAAGACCGAAGCGCTTGGTGCCTTTGTATTTCACATCGAGAAATTGCTCGAAACCTTCAGCCTCGACCAGTTTTTGAAAAATCGCCTTTTTACCCATTTGGGTAAAGGCAACCCCCTTATCGGGCCCTTCGATGCGCGCCTGAATCCAACCCTTTTCTTCCGGATTGGAAATATGCATGAATTCAACACCCATGGTTGAGCAATAGGTTCGCTGCAGAATTTCAACCATTTCAGGCACTGTCGCAAATTCAAGACCGAGCATATAGTCGATGAAAATCTTGCGATCATAATCGGCTTCCGTAAAACCGTAGGAAGACGGCTTCAACTCATCATAGGTCTCCCGGGCGCCCGCGATGCCGAGAGGATCAAGATTAGCGTGCAAATGCCCGCGCATACGATAGGCACGGATCATCATGATTGCGCTTACAGAGTCTTTCGCTGCGCGTTGAATATCCTGATTGCTGAGGGTCGATCCCTTCGCCACACTTTTTGAAGCTATCTTTTCGGATACAACTTTTTCAACCGCACTCCAGTCACCATCAAATGCGGAAACCAATTCGCCATTGGCATGAATTGGCCAGTTCGGCTTTTTCCACGAAGCGCCATCAGCATTTTTCAAAACATCGCGGCGCTCATCTTTCAGTGACCCAAAATAGTCCTGCCAATCCTGGCTAACCGAGTTTCGGTCTGTTTCATATTGGGCATATAGCTCCTCAATGTATCCGGCATTGCCGCCATATAAAAAGGAGGAATTGGCAAATTCCTGATTGGCGTCTTGGCGCTTGGAGTTTTCGTTTGCCATGGCTGTTTGCGGAAATCCGCCTCCCAATAAAATACTATCTCAGCATGCAACACAGCCCCAATTTCTTGGGGCCGTTTCTCAATTCACCTATTTCAAGTTTGGCGCAATGTTAGCGCAGGCTTCGCAAAGCTCAGACACTGCATCAATCGATTTTTGAAGCATTTTTTCTTCAGTTCGGTTCAATTCGATCTCAATGACTTTTTCGACGCCATTGGCGCCGATAACCACAGGAACACCAACATACATATCCTTGACGCCGTATTCCCCTTTTAGAGCTGCCGCACAAGGCATGACGCGTTTCTTGTCTTTAAGGTAGCTGTCCGCCATCGCAATTGCCGCGGATGCAGGCGCATAATAAGCAGAACCTGTTTTAAGCAGAGCAACAATCTCGCCGCCACCTTTGCGGGTACGATCAACGATTTCATCTATACGCGCTTTTGTGGTCCAACCCATTTTGATCAAATCTGGAAGCGGTATACCGGCAACTGTAGAATAACGGATCAATGGAACCATTGTGTCGCCATGACCACCCAAAACAAAGGCTGTTACATCTTCAACAGAAACATCAAACTCGTCAGCAAGGAAATAACGGAAGCGCGCTGAGTCGAGAACGCCAGCCATTCCCACTACTTTGTTTTTTGGCAGGCCGGAAAATTTTTGCAAAGCCCACACCATCGCGTCAAGCGGATTGGTGATGCAGATAACAAATGCATTTGGAGCATATTTCTTGATACCGGCTCCAACCTGCTCCATCACTTTCAAATTTATGCCGATCAGATCATCGCGGCTCATACCCGGCTTTCTTGCCACACCGGCAGTTACGATGCAGACGTCAGCGTCCTTGATCGCTGCATAGCTCTGCGTGCCTGACAATTTCGCGTCAAAACCCTCAACGGTAGAGGATTGGGCAAGGTCAAGCGCCTTCCCTTCAGGTATGCCTTCTGAAATATCGAAAAGAACGATATCGCCCAATTCTTTCAAACCTGCCAGATGCGCCAGTGTACCACCGATCATGCCGGACCCAATCAATGCGACCTTGTTTCTCGCCATTTTAATGAAATTCCCTTTTTGTCAGGCCGGTCTGTTTCAGGCCTTTTGCCAGATGAAGCCAATTCTGCTTCGTGATATAAATTACAACGAGCGCGTCGCCGTAATCATAAAGTTTTCTTCAGTCAAAGCGTCGCGCCGGACTACCCATACTCAAAAACCAGACATTTAGCAACCGAATAAGAAAAAACACACTAATTTCAATGGTTTAAATTTTGTGGGCATTACGTAAAAGTAAGATATTGTGTAATAATTATGCGATTCCAAACGCTTGTTTCAGTCCTTAGGCGCAGTTTTTTGTTCAGAAAGATACTTCACCGACTGCATTTCAATTAAGCGAGAGGCGGTTCGCTCAAATTCAAATGCCTCTATACCGCTCTTGCCGGCATAAAGTGCGTGAGGATTTGCATCAGCGGAGATGATAAGTTTGATTTTCTGATCATATAGCGTGTCGATCAGATTAATGAACCGTTTGGCCTGATTGCGATGGGACAAATCCATCAAAGGAACATTATCAATGAAAATTGTATGATAGTTTCGGGCAATGGCCAGGTAATCCTGCGATCCCAAAGGACGGTCACAAAGATCCGCAAAATCAAACCGTGCATGCCCTTCAAAAGATCGCGGCACATCCACTTTACGCCCTTTTACCTTTAACGTGACATCATCGGCCTTGTCATCATTAATTCTGCCGCCAGTCATTCGCTGCCATATCAGATCCATAGCCTGCTCGGACTTGGGCCCCAAGGGAGCCATATAGACAGGCGCTTTGGAGAGCTTTTCCAGCCGATAATCAGTTCTGGCATCAAGCTCATAAACCTCACAGTGGGTTTTAAGCAGATCAATAAACGGGATAAAACGCTGACGATTGAGACCGTCTTTGTAAAGATTGTCAGGCGCGACATTGGAGGTTGCAACAATTGTTGCGCCAGCATTGAATAGTCCTTGAAACAAACGCCCCAGGATCATTGCATTTGCGATATCCGTCACGGAGAACTCATCAAAGCACAAAAGCATCGCCTCTTTTGCCAGATCTCTGGCAACTGGCGGAATGGGGTCTTCTTCTTTTGTCTTGCCATTTTTGTAGGCTTGGCGATGCTCATGAATGCGTTGTTGGGCATCTTCCATGAAATCGTGAAAATGCACCCGCCGTTTCGGTCCAAATGCAATATTCAGGAAAAACAAATCCATCAGCATGGATTTGCCGCGTCCGACCGAACCCCAGATATACAGCCCCTTGGACGCTTGTTTTTTTTGGTTCTTGTTGAACAACCATCCAAGAGAAGACGACTTTGACGCTAGCCGGTTTACCACGAGGGTGGAGGCCAATTCATCCAATCGCTTTGCGAGTTCCAGCTGAATGGGATCAATTTGAAACTCACCCTCTTTGATTCTGGAGAGATAAGCTTCTTCAACTGTCATCGCAGTGGCTTTCAGTTGTGAGTTAGGCACTAAAATCTCGCATATAACATCTAGAGTCAGTTACAGCCCATGAACCAAACAATATCAATTGTATTGGTCCAAATAAATCAAGAACCAGACCTCTGCGTGCCGTTTCCAACAACAAAGCGGGCCAATAGAGTATCACAGACTCCAATAAGGCTAATAAAATCGAGGTAGCTCTTAGCCCGGGCGGGTAAAGCTGATCGCAGCACCACTATTGGTGGTTCCGTCATAGCGGCTGCCAGCTGATTGATACAGACGGGCAACTGTATTGCCCCCGGCATCCATCAAGACAACCTGTTGGCCTTTGACATCCCAGGCGCTGACATTCGACAATTCAGTGGAATTGCAACGGCGTGTCGCGGCACGATAACCACCAGACCATTTGGTGAAGGCAAGGATCATCCGGCACTCAGGATTATCGCTGTCAACATTCCAGGAGCCCGAAACAGCTTCTCTGGTAATCGGCTCACCTGAGGGAGCCGGCGGAGTATTGTCCGTCGAAAGAGAGGCCGTTTCCACTTGAGGCGCTTCAGGAGCTTCAGTTGTCACATTAGGGTCAACCGGAGGAGGCAATTGGCCGGCATCAACCGACTCAACAGGAGCTGAAGGAAGCCGCTGTGGTGATCCGGCAGGTGCAATGGAATTGATTGAACGATTGCAACCCGTGATCGCCAGCCCCAGCACAATAATCGAAACAGCTGATTTCAGCCTCATAGTAAGCCCCTTACTTGTGTTTTTCCGAACAAGGCCGGATGCTGGTCTTGCTTTAGAAAACCAACCCGCCGGAATTATGTCCGCATAATCATCTTTATTTTGGCTCAATATGGTAAATCAAGTCTGAACAAAAGCTGAATATGACTTTAGGTAAGGAAATTTGGGGGAAATCAGGTTATTTCTCCCTAGTGTCCATCAACGCCCTGATAGGCAGCTTCGCCCCAGAGTTTTTCAACCGTGCGGTTACGCCCGCAAGCAGTTCGGTAGTAATTATAGCGGACCGGGTTCTTTTCATAATAATTCTGATGGTAATCTTCGGCGTCATAAAATGGCGCAGCGTCTCTGATAGATGTAACAATCGGCTTGCCAAGCGCTGCTTGTGCCTCGCCCTTTGAAGCTTCAGCCAATTTGCGTTGCATGTCATCGACCGCAAATACAGCCGTTGTGTAAGAATGGCCCCGGTCACAAAACTGACCACCTGCATCTGTCGGGTCAACAGTTCGCCAAAACGTGTTCAACAAAGTTTCATACGAGACAACAGCAGGATCATAGGTGATCTTGACCGCTTCAAGATGCTTCGCAGCAACGTGGTTTTTATAAGTCGGATTATCGCTTTCACCTCCGGTATAACCAGACACAACATCCTCAACGCCTTTGACATGCTCGAAGTCTTTTTCGATGCACCAAAAACATCCCCCCGCAAAGATCGCAATTTGCGACTCTGCATAAGCCGATGAAGCACCAGCACTGATCAGCGCAAGCGAGAGAAAAAATGGTTTGGCAAAAGACATGGAAACTCCGATTTCAAACAACAATTACAGACTATATGACGCTCAAACAGAAAAATGCAAAATGACCTTCAAACACAACTGCGTGAGGAAGCGCATACCGGTCTTTACGACTTCCCATCAAAGGTTTACTTGCTCGCAGCATCTGTGAAATTACCAAGCGCCTTTGCCATGCCGTCAAATTGGGCATCGGCACCTTCAATATTGTACCGGGACTTCAAAGACCGGGGATCCGTGTAGGCAATTTTGGTCTTGCCATTTTCGTCATACACCAGAATTTTTGCTGGCAGATCAAGGCCGATCAATCGGTTTGAAAGCATCATTGGCGTTCCAATCGCTGGCGCACCAAGCACCAGCAAGACCGATTCTCCTATATCCATTCCGGCTTTCTTGGCTCCGGCACCATGATCAATCTTTGCCATCAAGGTTGGAGGGGCAGCTTCAATAATCATTTCAAGTTTCGCAACCGTATCGCCGACTGACAAACTACCGTCTTTAACAATCCAACTATCTGCCGCTTGAGCAGAAGTGATCATTATAGCCGTTGCGATACCAGCGAGGACAGTATTTTTCATTTCGATCTCCTTGAACAAAATCAAAGAGTTCAACGAAGAGCGATCAATTACAACTCACGTTTTATTGAGCCTGTTACACCCGTCGCTCAACCATCATCTTTTTGATCTCAGCAATCGCCTTTGCCGGGTTCAACCCCTTCGGGCAAGCCTGAGCGCAGTTCATGATCGTATGGCAACGATAAAGCCGGAACGGATCTTCAAGATCATCAAGGCGTTCGCCGGTCGATTCATCGCGGCTGTCGATCAGCCAGCGATAAGCCTGAAGCAATGCGGCCGGACCCAGATAGCGGTCGCCATTCCACCAGTAAGACGGGCAGGACGTTGAACAGCAAGCGCACAAGATACACTCATACAGACCATCTAGTTTTTCTCGGTCCTCGTGAGACTGTTTCCACTCTTTGGCCGGTGTTGGCGTTGTTGTTTTAAGCCATGGCTCAATGGAGCGGTGCTGGGCATAAAAATGCGTCATATCCGGCACAAGGTCTTTGATCACAGACATATGCGGCAGTGGGTAAATCTTCACCGTTCCGTCTATTTCGTCTGAACCCTTTGTGCAGGCAAGCGTATTGGTCCCGTCAATATTCATCGCGCAGGAACCACAAATTCCCTCGCGGCAGGAACGGCGGAAGGTCAGGGTCGGGTCGATATAATTCTTGATATAGATCAGACCATCGAGAACCATTGGCCCGCAATTGTCCATATCTACATAATAAGTATCAATGGTCGGATTACCGTCCCCATCCGGCGACCAGCGATAAATCCGGTACTCGCGCAAATTTGTAGCAGCAGATCCGTCGGCTTTGGTTGGCTTAGGCCAATTCTTGCCTTCTTTGATCTGCGAATTCTTTGGGAGTGTTAGTTCAACCATTTTTGTTCGTACCTCAAGACTTTTGGCAGGCAAACAGCCCACGTGTCATGGAATTAATTATCGCGACGCTACGCCAATTATTGGCTTTTTTTACCAAGGTCTCAACCTTGGAATCCTTTGATTGCAAAACTGCTATGACCAGTTCCTGTTCATCCGTGTTTTTGGGTTTCTTCAGTGCTTTGTACCGGCACTCACATGCCTTCAAGCTATCTCCATCTGCCTTGCAAGCCGCAATAAATTTCGGCTTAAAGTCGGAGGCCTGAGCTGGAACAATAAACAAAACCGATCCTAATAACGCCAAAATCATTTTTCGTTCGGATCTCCGTTTCATTGCTTATCCGCAGGTTCAATTGTGCGGCCCTTTACCCAAAAATGCATCTGGGCAGCGATCATATACCAGACGAAACTAACAGCCAGAACCGAAATGATCTCCAGGATCGATTCACCGAAAAATATCCCGGCACCCAAGCCCCAGAGATACCCTGCCGTCTGAGCTCCCAAGATCATGGCAAAAACAACCCATAGATTGGGCGAGAATCTACCAACGAGATAGGCAAACACTATTAAAGCAACAAATCCGCTAAGAAGGATAATCGGCCCGTTCATCAATAAACCCGTGCCTTTGGAGCAATGCGTTTCATGTCGATGCCGCCTTCAGATACTTTCGTCAACGGCTCCGTTACAACACGGCGGTAATCAAGCTTAACGCCACCTTTTTCATTAACCCATGAAAGCGTATGCTTGCGCCAATTCTTGTCATCGCGGTCTTTATAATCTTCATGAGCGTGAGCCCCGCGGCTTTCCTTGCGCGCTTCCGCACCAACTACTGTCGCCGAAGCACTGATCATCAGATTTTCCAGTTCCAGCGTTTCCACCAGATCAGAGTTCCAGATCATCGAACGGTCAGTAACCTTCACATCAGGCATTTCTCTCCAGAGATCGCCCATACGCTTCGCACCAGATTTCAATGTTTCAGAAGTTCTGAACACGGCAGCGTCTTCCTGCATGATTTTCTGCATCTTCAAACGAAGATCGGCGGTCGATGTTCTTCCATCTGCATGGCGCAACCGATCAAAGCGCGACATGATTTTATCTGTTTCGCTTTCGCTTGGCTTTGGAATTGGCGCATTGCGATCAATCACTTCGCCTGCACGGATTGCTGCGGCGCGGCCAAAGACGACCAAATCGATCAGTGAGTTTGAACCCAAACGGTTAGCCCCATGCACAGAGGCGCATCCCGCTTCACCCACCGCCATGAGGCCAGGAACTGTGCGGTCGGGCTTTGCTTTCGTCGGATTGAGAACTTCACCGAAATAGTTAGTCGGAACACCGCCCATATTGTAGTGAACCGTTGGAAGAACCGGAATCGGCTCTTTCGTCAGATCAACACCAGCGAAAATCTTTGCAGATTCTGAAATGCCCGGCAGGCGTTCGGCCAGCGTATCAGGATCGATATGATTGAGGTTCAAATGGATATGATCCTTGTTCGGACCAACGCCGCGGCCTTCACGAATTTCAATCGTCATGCAGCGAGACACCACATCGCGCGAGGCCAGATCCTTATAGGTCGGCGCATAGCGCTCCATGAAACGCTCACCTTCGGAATTGGTCAGATAACCACCCTCGCCGCGTGCACCTTCTGTGATAAGGCAGCCGGCACCATAAATGCCGGTCGGGTGAAACTGAACAAATTCCATATCCTGTAGTGGCAATCCGGCCCGTGCAACCATGCCATTGCCATCGCCGGTGCAAGTATGGGCAGAGGTTGCCGAGAAATAGGAGCGACCATAGCCGCCTGTTGCCAAAACCACCATTTTCGCATTGAAGCGGTGAATGGTGCCATCATCCAGATTCCAGGCGATGAGGCCCGTGCAAGTCCCGTCCTTATCCATCATCAGATCAAGGGCAAAATACTCGATATAGAATTCCGCATTATGTTTGAGCGACTGGCCATAAAGCGTGTGAAGGATCGCATGACCGGTTCTGTCCGCAGCCGCACAGGTCCGCTGAACTGGAGGGCCTTCACCAAATTCTGTTGTATGGCCGCCAAACGGACGCTGATAAATCTTGCCTTCTTCCGTTCTTGAAAACGGCACGCCATAATGCTCCAACTCGTATACTGCTGCCGGAGCTTCGCGGGCCAGATATTCCATGGCATCCGTATCACCAAGCCAATCGGACCCCTTGACCGTGTCATACATATGCCACTGCCAGTGATCAGGCCCCATATTCGAAAGAGATGCGGCGATACCGCCTTGTGCCGCCACCGTGTGGGAGCGCGTTGGAAACACTTTCGTTACGCAGGCTGTCTTCAAGCCTTGCTCTGCCATGCCAAGCGTTGCCCGCAGACCCGAGCCACCTGCACCAACCACGACTACATCATGAAAGTGATCGACATATTGATATGATTTGCTTGCAGAGCGTTCGTTCGTTTTGCTGTCTTTTGCCATATTACGTAAAAACCTGCTTTTAGGAGCCAAAGGCCAATTTGAAAATTGCGAAGAGAATGAGTGCGCCAGTGAACATGACGAAGAAAGTATTGAGCATGATCAGCAAAACCTTGTTGAACTCCCCATGCACATAATCCTCGATAACCACCTGCATGCCGAGACGCATGTGAGCCAGAACTGAAAATGAAAACAGAAAAAGGAAAACGGCCGTAAGAGGCGACGACAGTCTCTGATTCACTTCAGCATAAGGCGCGCCGACAAGTGAAATAACCAGATAAAGGCCAATCAGAACCAAAGGAATATTGGCAACAGCTGTCAGTCTCTGATGCCAGAAATGCTCGGTTCCGTCTTTCGCCGAACCCAGTCCACGAACTTTTCCAAGAGGTGTGCGCATGCTCATAATCTATCTCCTGTTTCCGTTCAGCGAACTGCATAGGCAGCGACCCAAAGGAGCACTGTCAAAATGATTGAAGCTACGATGTGATATTTCGCCATCTTCGTTGTGAAGTTCTTTTCCATGGCTCTGCCTGTGTCTTGCACCAGATGTTTAACGCCACCCAAAAGATGATGAATCAGCGCCCAGGTGAAGCCCAACAGAACAATTCGTCCGATCCAGGTGGTGAAAAGACCATTCACCCATTCAAAATAGGCTTGATGGGTCGCAGCAGCAAAGAGCCACCAGGCAAACAGGAACATGCCAAAATAAAGTGCGACTCCAGTAATACGATGAAAAATGGACATCATCATCGTTGGAATAGGCTTGTAAATCGAAAGATGAGGCGAAAGCGGACGATTTCTCATTCCTGCCTTACCTGAACTTACTTCACTCATTGGAAATTTCCGCTTCTGTTGGACTTTTATGATTTTGATATCGAAGGAGTTTTAGTGCGCAAACCTGCTTTGGTCAAAGGGTAGGCTTACAATATTAGGTTTGGATCAGCCCAAGCCCTTCGCTATTTTTGTTGCAACGATCATCAATCTTCGAACCGCAAGATGAAAGAGTGCCAATCGGCTGGGGCTGCCAGCTTGGCATATACCTTTCGGCCAGTGTCCGGTGAATGTGGTGCGTTGAGAACCAATTTTGACCAGCCGCGTTCTTCTGCCTGATCAGCCAGAACATCAACCAGCGCCTTGGCAATGCCTTTACCGCGATGTTCGTGATGCACATAAAGATGGTCACACTGTCCGGCGCGCTTTCCCGATATCGGTTCCGGCAAGTCATAATACAGAATGAAGCCGACCAGATCGCCATCAACCACCGCCCCAAGAAATTCTGCACTGCGATCCTGCAGCAATTGCTCGGCATAAAACTGATCCGGCCTGCGCGGCGCACCGCGCTTCAACGCCTGGCCATATTCCGCAATCAACGGAGCCAGCGCCAAGGCATCGTTCAGTCTCAGAGCAGAAATTTCAATCGTATGATCACTCAGCATATTGTTTCCAGCTTGTTCATTTTGTTGATCCCCTATGGCCTAATAGGCTGGCAACTATTCGTCAATTAGCTTATTTACTTATAACCTTGCATTGTTGCGGCGGCGAACTGATAAATTTCCCATTTCGCCTGCTATTGTCATTTGCCGACCAGCCTTCTTACCATTTCGGATATCACCTTGCTTTCAATCTTTTTAACGATTTTACCTGTCTTTGTGTTGATGGGGATTGGCTGGCTGGCCGTGAAGTCAGAATATCTCGGGGACAATCTCGCCGATACGCTGAATGCCTTTACAGTGAGGCTTGCAGTTCCGGTTCTGTTATTTCGGGCGATGGTCAATCTCGATTTCTCTCAAGCCTTTAATATTCCAACCCTGATCGGATTTTATGCAGGGGCCGTTTTCAGTTTCATCGCGGGCATATTTCTCGCCCGCTTGATTTGGAAACGACGTCCCGGAGAGGCGGTCGCAGTCGGATTTTGCGCGCTCTTTTCAAACACTGTGCTGCTCGGAATTCCCATCATGCAGCGCTCTTACGGCGAGGAAGCACTAACGCCGGTTTTCGGCATCATCGCGCTACATGCCGGCAGCATGTATACGATCGGCCTCATCTCGATGGAGCTTGCCCGGGCCGACGGAAGACCTTTGTTTGAAACACTCCGCATCGCTGCCAAATCCATTTTGTCAAACTCTCTCATGATCGGCGTCCTATCGGGTATTGCGATCAACCTCTCCGGCATCCCTTTGCCAGAAGTGATCATGAGCCCCGTCAATATGCTGGCTTCCGCCGCACTTCCTGTTGCCCTTGTCGGTATCGGCGCAGCCCTCACCCGCTATCAAATCAAGGCCGAGTTTTCTGAAGCGCTGATGGTCTCCAGCCTCTCGCTTATCCTTCATCCGTTGATTGCCTTCATTATCACCCATATGATTTTCGGCCTGCCGATTGAACTTGTCCGCGCGGCCGTCATCATCGGCGCTATGCCCCCCGGCATGAATGTCTATATCTTCGCAGCCATGTATGACCGCGCCGTCAGCCTTTCCGCCTCGGCCATCGTCATTGCAACAGCCCTTTCCATTTTCACCATATCCGCCTGGTTATGGCTGCTGGAACACGTCGTCTTCAGCTGAAACTGCTTATCGCTGACTCTGATATTTGTCCGCAGAGTTAGCGATTTGTCTGGAGGATTGTCTCTTCGTCATCCCGGCAATCAACGCGTAAGTGGCAGACTGAAATCCGACATTCTTTTCCACATTTGTATGCGTAATCGCCTCGTCTGCCGTCACATCGATGTTCTCGATTTTGCCGGTAAATCCCTCTTTCGCCAGGATGCGGTTATCCGTGCGCTTCTTCGGCAGATAGTAATTGATCACCTCGCCTATACCCGGACCAACATAGCCCGTTTCCACCGGATCGAACGCCACTACAAGTGAAACTTTCACATCCCGCGCCGCAAGATAATTGGCAAATTTGCTGCTTTCATTGCCGCCAAGCGAATGACCGACAATGACAACCGGATAAGAAACTTTGCCCCGTTTCGCCCGGGCGACGATATCCCTCGCAACCCCTTCCCAATATTGATAGGAGAAGTTCGGCGCATCATATCCGCGTCCGCGCAAATCTCTTGCCATACGGTCGATCCCGCGCGAAAACACATCCGCCAGCCCGCGCATGAGATAGATCTCGCCCGTGCGTCTGACTTTGCCTTTGGAGCGGCGGATCACATCATCAGCGCGGATACCGTCGATATCTTTGACATTGTCAAAATTGACCAGCGGATCAACATAGGCCGCTCCGGTCGGCTTTTCACTGGACGCCAGCGTCGCATTCGCAGGGCTATCCAAAGACGTGTTTGACGAAGAACTGCTCGTGCAACCGCCAAGCGCCAAGCTTCCGGTCACAGACAATATAACCACAACATTGCGTGCTTTTTCTGTCTTAAACATACGCATCACCTATTCCCAGACAGTAGCAATTATCGGCAATGTGTAACCGATAGCCCCAAGCTACCAGTCCTTTTTACACTAAAAAGCTCCCGTAAAAAAGCCCGACTTAACAAACGCGGTTAACCGCAGGACCTGCCGCTTTCAGGTTCTTTGACAAAATCCGCCGAGAAACCTGACCATGTCAGCGAAATGTAACGAGCCGAATTGTGTGATTTTACACATTCACGCCAAATCAAACCTGACACATTGAAGCCATTAATCGACGCAACAATTCAAACGGACGAAAGGCAATTCCCATGAAAACCAGTATCAAATCCGCTTCAGCCACCACGATGAGCCTTGCAATCGGCTTCGCCATCCTGGCTTCATCCGCCATGAGCGCCAGCGCCGCCCAATCCGGTGCCGCCCAGCTTCGCGCATTGATGAACAGCCATGTTTATATGGGCCAACGCTTTACCCAGGCCGCCAGAAACGCCACCGGCGACCCTCATATTCAGGTCATCGACCGCCGCCACACCTTCGGCGAAGTCTATCGCTGCTCCTACATGTTTCGCGGCAATCCAAGATACCGTTATGTAGAATGTGATTAACCGCGTGTTTTTGCCAAGCAAAAATAAGAAGCCGAAGAGGCTTCCGGCGCTTATGCGCCGCGCCTGTGCAGGTGATGCGCAGCATCTGCCGTGAACGATAAACACAAGGGTGCGCCCTCATCACTTTTCACTGTGTGAAAAATGACTGCCGCCTAAGAAGCCGAAGAGGCTTCCGGCGCTTATGCGCCGCGCCCGTGCAGGCGATGCGCAGCATCTGTCGTGAACGATAAACACATGGGTGCGCTCTCATCACTTTTCACTGTGTGAAAAATGACTGCCGCGCCTTCGGTGAAAACGCTGCGCGATTTTCACCTTGAGCAAACATGAGACCCGAATGCCATTCCTAGGGGTCATATGTGTACGACCCTTCGGGCCTCATGCAGAGATTTTTGGTATCGGGAGGCTCTTCAGTACACCGTCCAGCCCGACCCTCAAGTTAGGCTCCCTGGGAGTTGAACCCTCTCAGCCTAACGCTCCGCTGCTGCTTTCTCCTAATCCGACGGCGATATCAAATCCGGCGTTTGCATGAAAACAGTGGGGCGACTGTATGGGAGAAATTGGGGATGGGGATAAGTTTACGCGAACGTCAAGCCGCTTGCGGGTTGATGTCAGCGTTAATCCTCGGACGTGATCAAGACAAGTGAAGCGCAGTCGAGGTCGACAGGTAATTTGCATGGCAAATACAGAGAGACCCGAGGATCCAAGAAAACGCAACCTCTCCATCCGTCATTCTTGGGCTTGACCCAAGGATCCAGTTTGCAACACTTCGTAACATAGCGGACGTGGATGGATCACGGAATGGATCGTCGGGTCGGAGCCCGACGATGACGCAAATGTTGCAATCTCTCCATCCGTCACCCCTGTGCTTGTC
>JBAUHS010000025.1:0-12070 GCA_049680405.1 Salaquimonas sp.
ATGAAATAGAAGGAGCGGGTGAAGTTGATCTCGTCCTCAAGAACTTTTTGCAGTTGGGGATATTGCTGGGCCATGAAGTCATGGAGGATGCATACGCCACCATCGCGCAGGGTGGCTTCCATTTGTACATGGACGCTGGTTGAGGTGAGATGCGGTTTGATATCCGGGCCGACGAGCGGGATATAGTCCAACTCCTTGTCATAGATCAGGTCCGGCACATAAGCGATGCCGCGCAGTTTTTTAAGGTCTTCGATCTTTTCGATTTTAGGATGCTTGTCGAGATAGGTCTGTGTTCCATAAAGATGCAGTGTGTAATCGCAGATCTTGCGATATTTCAGGCGGCCGGAGGTTGGCGCTGAAACGGCAATGGCGATATCAGCCTCGCGTTTGGAAAGGGAGAATGTGCGCGGCATGGCCACCAGCTGTAATTCCAGCTTCGGGTGCTCGCGACATAGATCTACAACGATTTCTGTCAGGATATTGGACGCCAAACCTTCTGGCGCACCGATGCGTACAATGCCGGAAATATTCTGGTCCTGGCCGCCAATTTCCGCCTGGGCCTGGATGGCATTGGTTTCCATGGCCTCGGCCACATCCACAAGGCTTTGTCCGCTATCGGTCAGGCGATATCCCTGGGGGCTTCGGTCAAACAGGTTGACCTTGAGGACGGTTTCAAGCGCCTTGATGCGTCTGCCAACCGTTGCGTGATCGACGCCCAATTGCTGGCCTGCCTGGCTGAGGCGACCAGATCGGGCAACTGCGAGAAAAAACCGATAATCATCCCAGTTCATAATTTTCCATTTCTTTTATCGCTGACGCAATCATCGTTTGAAGCGGTGTCGCAGATGTGCTGAACTCAATATGAGGTTCAAAACGATCCTTTCGATATCATTTGGCTGTGCAATATTGCACAATGAAGATATGATTTCGACTATTGTATCGTTATTTTTGAAAAGATAAACTATTCGAAAGTTTAATTGGGAGAATTCTGAAATGAAAAAGATTGGTCATTTTATTGGCGGCAAGCATGTGGCAGGCACCAGTGGCCGCGAGGCTGATGTCTTCAACCCCGCTACCGGCGAAGTTCAGGCGAGGGTAGCACTAGCTAGTGCTTCTGAACTCAATGCTGCCATTGCAAACGCCAAGGCAGCCCAACCGGCCTGGGCTGCGACCAATCCGCAAAAACGCGCCCGCGTGATGATGAAATTTGTTGATCTGCTGCATCGTGATATGGACAAGCTGGCCGAGGCGCTTTCTTCCGAGCATGGCAAAACTATGCCCGATGCCAAGGGCGATGTGATCCGCGGTCTGGAAGTGGCGGAATTCTGCATCGGCGCACCGCATTTGCTCAAAGGTGAATTTACCGAAGGCGCAGGCCCGGGCATTGATATTCATTCCGTGCGCCAACCTCTTGGTGTTGCTGCTGGTATTACCCCATTCAACTTTCCTGCGATGATCCCGATGTGGAAATTCTGCCCAGCGATTGTTTGCGGTAATGCGTTTATCTTGAAGCCATCGGAGCGTGATCCGTCCGTGCCGATGATGCTGGCAGAACTGATGCTGGAAGCCGGAGCGCCTCCAGGAATTTTAAATGTTGTCAATGGTGACAAGGAAGCAGTTGACGGCATTCTCGATCATGAGGATATTTCTGCTGTTGGTTTTGTTGGTTCGACGGCGATTGCCGAATATGTTTATTCGAGAGGCTGTGCCAATGGAAAGCGCGTCCAGTGCTTTGGTGGTGCAAAGAATCATATGATCATCATGCCTGATGCAGATCTTGATCAGGCCGTTGATGCACTGATCGGCGCTGGCTATGGCGCGGCTGGTGAGCGCTGCATGGCGATTTCTGTTGCGGTTCCTGTCGGTGAAGATACCGCTAATCGCTTGATGGAAAAACTGACGCCACGCGTCGAGAACCTGAAAATTGCCCCTTATACGGCTGGCGATGATGCGGATTTTGGCCCGCTGGTGACCAAAGAAGCTCATGCGCGTGTTAAAGGCTATGTGGACGCTGGCATCAAAGAAGGTGCAAAGCTTGTGGTCGATGGCCGGGACTTCTCCATGCAGGGCTATGAGAATGGCTATTTCATTGGTGGCTGTCTGTTCGACAATGTTACCAAGGATATGTCGATCTACAAGGAAGAGATTTTCGGACCGGTTCTCTCGGTTGTTCGCGCCAAGGGCTATGAAGAAGCGCTGGATCTCGCCATGAGCCATGAATATGGTAATGGCGTTGCGATGTTTACCCGTGACGGCGATGCGGCGCGTGATTTTGCGGCCCGTATCAATATCGGCATGGTGGGCATTAATGTGCCGATCCCGGTACCGTTGGCCTATTACACCTTTGGCGGTTGGAAGCGCTCGGGCTTTGGCGATTTGAACCAGCACGGGCCGGATGCTTTCCGCTTTTATACCCGCACTAAAACGATCACTTCCAGATGGCCATCAGGCATCAAGGATGGGGCAGAGTTTTCCATTCCAACAATGGGGTGAAAACTGGGGGGCAAGCCCGAGGATGACGACGATAAAGGAAATGTGCCATGGACTTCTCACTGACCGAAGAACAGGTCGCCATTCAGGAGATGGCCAGAGGCTTTGCGGCGGATAACCTTACGCCCAAAGCGATCGAGTGGGATGAAACAGGGCATTTTCCGATTGATGTTGTTCGTTCTTTCGGTGAATTGGGTCTTGCGGGTATTTACGTCAGTGAAGATGTGGGCGGATCCGGTCTTGGCCGTCTTGATGCGGTTCTGATTTTTGAGGCCCTCGCCCATGGTTGCCCGTCGATCGGTTCCTTCCTTTCCATCCATAATATGGTTGGCGGGATGATCGACAAATTCGGCACGGAAGAACAACGCCAGAAATGGCTACCTAAAATGTGTTCGATGGAAGTGCTTACCAGCTATTGCCTTACCGAACCTGGCTCCGGGTCAGATGCTGCCGCGCTGAAAACCAAAGCAGTCAAGGATGGCAATGGCTGGAAGCTCAACGGCACGAAGGCTTTCATTTCCGGGGCCGGGCATTCAGATATGTATGTCGCGATGGTGCGCACGGGCGATGACAGCCCCCGGGGCGTTTCTGCCATGATCATCGAAAACGGTACGGAAGGACTGTCCTTCGGAGCAAATGAACGCAAGATGGGCTGGCGTGCGCAACCCACGGCGCAGGTTCAGTTCGATGATTGCAAAATTCCGGCCGATCACCTGCTTGGTGAAGAGGGCAAGGGTTTCAAATATGCAATGGCCGGGCTTGATGGCGGGCGTTTGAACATCGCAGCTTCTGCCCTGGGTGGCGCGCAGGCGGCGCTCAATGCGTCCATTCAATATGCCAAAGATCGAAAGGCTTTCGGTAAACCGATTGTCGAATTTCAATCCCTGCAGTTCAAGTTGGCCGATATGGAAACCGAATTGCAGGCGGCACGAGCGCTACTCTATCAGGCAGCCTGGAAACTGGACAATAAGGCGCCGGATGCTTCCAAACATTGTGCCATGGCGAAACGATTTGTAACCGATGTTTCGTCCAAGGTGGCCAATGATGCCCTGCAAATTCACGGTGGTTATGGCTATCTTGCGGATTACGGAATTGAAAAGATCGTCCGCGATCTTCGGGTACATCAAATCCTTGAAGGTACGAATGAAATCATGCGGGTGATTATCTCGCGACAAATGATGGCGGAGTAGATGATGGCCGTCACAGACGACATCAATATTCGCATCGTCAACAAGGTTGGCCGGATCACGCTCACCCGACCCAAGGCTCTGAATGCGTTAAGTTATGAAATGTGTCTGGCAATCGAAGATGTGCTGGATGAATGGATTGAAGGAAATGAAGTCGAGTTGATCCTGATTGACGCTGAAGGCGACCGGGCTTTTTGTGCAGGCGGCGATATCGCTCAGCTTTATGAGACAGGCAAAGCCGGCGACTATGAATATGGCCGGAAGTTCTGGTCAGACGAATATCGCCTCAATGCGAAAATCACCAATTGTCCCATTCCTTATGTTGCCATTATGGACGGCATCACCATGGGTGGCGGCGTTGGTATTTCGGCCCATGGCTCAGACCGGATTGTCACTGAGCGTTCAATGATTGCCATGCCTGAAGGCGGTATTGGTCTTGTACCGGATGTCGGTGGCTCTTTCATTTTGTCGTGTGCGCCCGGGTATTTGGGTGAGTATCTTGCCATGACGGGCTACCGGATGAATGCGGGAGATGCGGTACTGGCAGGCTTTGCTGATGTGCAGGTTGCCATCAGTGATCTTGATGCATTGAAATCAGCTATCGAGAAAGCTGGCGATATTTCTGTTCTGGCCAATTTTGCCGGCCCGCCGGATGCGCCCAGCCTGGCACCTCATATGGAAGCGATTGATCGTCATTTTTCGAAAAACAGCGCGGTTGAGGTTTTGAAATCTTTGGAAGAAGAGGCCAAAGAAGATGGCAGCGATTGGGCGAATGAGACCATCAAGCTCCTTCGTCGTTCTTGTCCCTTGTCGGTTGCCTGTGCTTTCGAAATGATTCGTCGTATACGGGGGAAGAAGTCTGTGGAAGAGGCGCTTGCAATGGAATATCGCTTTACCCATCGCTCGATGTCTGATGGTGAACTGATCGAAGGCATACGGGCGCAAATCATTGACAAGGACAGGAATCCGCAATGGCATACAGCCAGGTTGGAAGATGTTTCACAAGAGCAGATTGCCAAAATGCTTGCGCCGCTGGGTGAGCGTGAGTTGGAATTTCCACTGAATTAGCAAAATTGGATTAGCAAAGGAGCTTAAATGAGCATTATCGGATTTATTGGGCTGGGTAATATGGGTTTGCCGATGGCTGTCAATCTGAAAAAGGCTGGCCATGCGGTTCAGGCCTTTGATACGGTTCCTGCAGCCTTGGAAAATGCCAAAGCTGAAGGCATGGAGATTTGCGAAACTGCAGTGGATGCAGCCAAGGGCGCTGATGTCATTGTAACGATGTTACCGAATGGTGAGATTGTTTCCCTCGTCTATTCACAGATTGTGCCGGTAGCGAAACAAGGTGCGGTGCTGATAGATAGTTCCACGATTGATGTTTCAAGCTCCAAATCGGCTCATGCCTCTGCAAGCACGGCGGGATTGCATCCGATTGATGCGCCGGTTTCCGGGGGCGTGGGTGGCGCGGCCGCCGGAACGCTGACCTTTATGTGCGGCGGCACCATACAAGCCTTTGAAGCAGCCAAACCTTATCTTGATATCATGGGCGGCAAGATTGTTCATTGCGGCGATGGCGGCGCGGGGCAGGCAGCGAAAATCTGCAACAATATGCTGCTGTCGATTTCCATGATTGGTACCTGTGAAGCCTTTGCTTTGGCTGAAAAACTGGGTTTGTCAAAAGAGGCTGCTTTTGAAGTGATGTCCACTTCGTCCGGCTCCTGCTGGTCGGTAAACACCTATTGTCCGGTACCCGGCGTTGGTCCGAAAACCCCTGCTGATAATGATTATAAGCCGGGCTTTGCGACAGAGTTGATGGTAAAAGACTCATCGCTTGCACAACAGGCCGCCCATTCGGCTGGCCAGGCAACACCGATGGGCCAATATGCGGCGATGTTGTATCAACATTATTTGGCCAATGGCGGCGAAGGCAAGGATTTTTCCGGCATTATTGAATATCTGAAAACAGCTGAACGGGGGAATGCATAATGGCATTGGTGGAAACGAAAACTGAAGACGGTGTTGGCATCATCACGATCAATCGACCCGAGGCGCTGAATGCAGTGAACTCTGAAATCATGGATGGATTGATTGCGGCTGCGGCGAAATTCGATGCGGATGAAGCGATTGGCTGCATCCTAATTACGGGCGAAGGCAAGGCCTTTATCGCCGGTGCTGACATCAAAGAGATGCAGGAAAAATCCTATATGGATATGTTCATGGCGGACAAGCAATCGGAATGGGAAGGCTTTGCCGCCACTCGTACACCGATGATTGCGGCCGTCAACGGGTTTGCTCTTGGAGGCGGCTGCGAGATTGCCATGATGTGCGATATTATCATTGCGTCTGACAAGGCGAAATTCGGTCAACCGGAAATCAAGCTTGGGGTTATTCCGGGCTGGGGCGGGTCGCAACGATTGGCGAAAGCCGTTGGCAAGGCGAAAGCCATGGACCTTATCCTCACAGGCCGAATGATGGGCGCTGAAGAAGCTGAGCGCGCCGGACTTGTGGCGCGAGTGGTGGCCCATGACGACTTGATGGGTGAAGCGATGGAAGCGGCAAAGGCCATTGCAGGGTTCGGCGCACCGTCCGTGATGATTGCCAAGGAAGCGGTGAACCGCGCCTTTGAAACCACGCTCGAAGAAGGCCTTCGTTTTGAGCGCCGGGTTTTCTATTCGCTGTTTGCCACTGAAGACCAGAAAGAGGGTATGCGGGCCTTTAGCGAGAAGCGTGCGCCTCAGTTCAAGAACAAATAGGAAAGCAAGATGGCTCAACTTGATCCGATTGTAATTGTTGGTGCGGCGAGAACGCCGATGGGTGGTTTCCAGGGAGAATTAGGTTCGCAGACTGCTGCCCAGCTTGGGGGTGTTGCCATTATGGCAGCGCTGGAAAATTCCGGCGTCTGGGCCGACAAGGTTGACGAGATCATCATGGGCAATGTGCTTGGCGCTGGCCAGGGGCAGGCTCCGGCAAGACAGGCAGCTTTTGCGGCAGGCCTGCCGAAGGAGGTTCCCGCTTCAACGCTCAACAAGATGTGTGGCTCTGGCATGAAAACCACCATGATAGCCGTGGACCAATTACTGGCGGGCAATGGCGATGTGGTAATTGCCGGCGGCATGGAGTCGATGACGAATGCGCCTTATCTGCTGCCAGCCATGCGCTCTGGCGCTCGCCTTGGTCACGGTCAAGCGAAAGATCATATGTTCCTCGACGGATTGGAAGATGCCTATGAACCGGGCAAATTGATGGGCAGTTTTGCCGAGGATTGCGCAGAGAAATATCAGTTTACCCGCGACAGCCAAGATGCCTATGCGATCCGGTCACTGGAAAATGCGCTAAAGGCTGAAAAAGAAGGCTGGTTCAAAAATGAAATTGCGGCGGTCTCCATGGAGACGCGTAAAGGTGAAATGGTTGTTTCATCCGATGAGCAACCGCGCAAGGCAATGCCGGAGAAAATTCCAAATCTCAAACCGGCCTTCCGCAAGGATGGTACGGTGACGGCGGCGAATTCCTCTTCGATCTCTGACGGAGCGGCGGCACTGGTTTTGATGCGTCAATCACAAGCAGAAAAGCAAGGGCTTACCATTCGCGCAAGGATTTTGGGCCATGCATCTCATGCACAAGAGCCTGCTTGGTTTTCCACAGCGCCTATCCCGGCCATGCAAAAACTGATGGCGAAGATTGGTTGGCAGATGGATGATGTGGATCTTTGGGAAATCAATGAGGCTTTCGCCGTTGTGCCGATGGCGGCGGAGCGCGAAATGGGTATACCGCGTGAGAAACTGAATATTCACGGCGGGGCCTGTGCGCTTGGTCATCCGATTGGCGCCTCCGGAACGCGTATCATCGTTACGCTTTTGAATGCGCTGGAAACCCACGGTCTGAAACGCGGTATGACGGGCATTTGCATTGGTGGCGGTGAGGGAACAGCCTTGGCGATTGAGCTGCTTGACTGAGGTGTTTTCAACGACCAATGTCGTATGGATAAAACGCTGGTATAGCGAATAGAATTGCCCCAAAGTTTCAATAGGAATTCTGGGGACTGGGAGAAAAACGAAATGCAACATATTCATGATGAGCTGGAGCGTCGGCGCGAAGAAGCGCGTCTTGGGGGCGGGCAGAAGCGGATCGATTCGCAACATGCCAAAGGCAAGCTGACGGCGCGGGAGCGGATTGAACTGCTGCTCGATGAAGGCTCGTTTGAAGAATATGACATGTTCGTCACGCATAGATGTGTTGATTTCGGCATGGGCGACACGAAGCTGGCGGGTGACGGTGTTGTTACCGGATGGGGCACCATCAATGGCCGCATGACCTATGTCTATTCCCAGGATTTTACGGTATTCGGCGGCTCGCTTTCAGAAACCCATGCAAAGAAAATCTGCAAGATCATGGATATGGCCATGCGCAATGGCGCGCCAGTGATTGGGATAAACGATTCGGGCGGAGCGCGCATTCAGGAAGGCGTGGCGTCCCTCGGCGGTTATGCAGATGTGTTTCAGATGAACACGCTGGCTTCCGGTGTTGTGCCGCAAATTTCCATGATCATGGGTCCTTGCGCGGGCGGCGCGGTCTATTCGCCGGCGATGACCGATTTTATCTTTATGGTGAAAGACACCAGCTACATGTTTGTGACCGGGCCTGATGTTGTAAAGACCGTAACCAATGAGGTTGTGACCGCCGAAGAGCTTGGCGGGGCGAAGACCCATACGTCGAAAAGTTCTGTAGCCGATGGCGCTTTTGAAAACGATGTGGAGGCGCTTTCGGCGCTTAGGCGTTTCTTTGATTTTCTGCCGCTCAACAACAAAGAAAAGCCGCCGCATCGCCCATTCTTTGACACGGTAGACCGCGAAGACAAAAGCCTTGATACGCTGATCCCGGACAATCCGAACAAGCCTTATGACATTAAAGAACTGATTATCAAGATTGCCGATGAGGGCGATTTTTATGAGATACAGGAAGATTTTGCCAAGAATATCGTGACAGGTTTTATCCGCCTTGAAGGATCAACTGTTGGCGTAGTCGCGAACCAGCCGCTGGTTTTGGCGGGGGTTCTCGATATCAATTCGTCGCGCAAGGCGGCGCGGTTTGTGCGCTTCTGTGATTGCTTCAATATTCCGATTTTGACGCTCGTCGATGTGCCGGGCTTTTTGCCGGGAACCTCACAGGAATATGGCGGCGTCATCAAGCATGGTGCGAAGCTGCTCTTTGCCTATGGCGAGGCAACCGTGCCGAAGGTGACGCTGATCACCCGCAAAGCCTATGGCGGCGCTTATGACGTGATGGCCTCAAAACATCTGCGCGGTGATGTGAACTATGCCTGGCCGACAGCGGAAATCGCCGTGATGGGGGCAAAGGGTGCTGTCGAAATTTTGTATCGCTCGGAACTAGGCGATGCTGACAAGATCGCCCAGCGCACGAAGGATTATGAAGACCGTTTCGCCAATCCGTTTGTGGCGGCGGAAAAGGGCTTCATTGATGATGTGATCACACCGTCGAAAACGCGGAAAAGACTTTCGAGAGCCTTTGCGAGTTTGCGTAACAAGGATTTGCAGAATCCGTGGAAGAAGCACGATAATATTCCGCTGTGAGGGGGATGGGGATGGCTGATTCATTAGATGAAATGCTAACACGGGTCGTTCAAACCTTAGTTGATAAAAATTTTAAAATTAGATCTGCAAATGCGGAAGAGGGTGATGCCGAGCGAACAGTCGAATTAAGAATTGAACAAAAAATTGATCATGACCTCCTGACAAGAGCTCGTGATACGGAGAGTGAGTTGGAAACCGTTTTGTTTTTATCATTTGAAATCGAATTTCAGCTTCGTCAATTCTTGCAAAGAATAATAGGAACAAATTTATCAGGTGATTTCGCTGCATTAACTAGGCGTTTGGAAGCTATACGCCATCCTGAAAATCTCTATGAGATCGTTAATGGTTTTGCAAAATTGAGAAACAGATTTGCTCATAGTAAAAATGCGAAACTTGATGATAAGGAATGTCAAAAAATACTAGAAGAAATATATGCTTACCCACCACCTTCAATTCATGGGACTCCAATTGATAGCGTGAAAAATGCTATTGATTCTGAATCAATTGCTATTTCCGAATTAAAGGGCCTAGATAAACTCTCGCTGTATGGTCAGGTTACTGCAATATATCTTGCAGCTGCTGACCATTTCTTTACGTATCCCGCTCCGCATAGAAAGTTCACTATTCAGACGAAGAAGAATGTTGGTTTTAAATAATTTTGAAGTACCACCCGGATTAGTCATCCTCGGGCTTGTCCCGAGGATCCATACCGTTTTCTTTCGTAAAATGGTGGACGCAGATGGATAACGGAATGGATCCACGGATCAGCACTTCACCTGTGGTGAAGTTTGTCCGAGGATGACGAAGATCGAGAGGCTAGCACCCAGCCTCCCCCTTGAGGGGAGACGAACAAAATCGGAGCCTAAGGGCGAAACACTGGGTCCTCGGGATAAGCCCGAGGATGACTAATTAGAGATTGAGAAAGAACAAACATGACCGACGAAAATAAATTCCCGCCTGAAAATAATCTGCCTGCGGGCTATGTGCCGCCGAAAGTCTGGACATGGGAGAGTAAATCCGGTGGTGCTTTTGCCAATATCAACCGGCCGATTGCGGGAGCGACCCATGAGAAGGAATTGCCTATCGGCAAGCATCCGATACAGCTTTATTCCCTCGGCACGCCCAATGGGGTGAAGGTAACAATCCTGCTCGAAGAATTGCTGGCGGCAGGGGAAAGCGGCGCTGAATATGATGCGTGGTTGATCAATATCGGCGAGGGCGACCAGTTCGGTTCCGGGTTTGTGGACATCAATCCAAATTCGAAAATTCCGGCGATGATGGATCATGCGCCAGCGGGTGGCGGCGAGCCGGTACGCTTGTTTGAAAGCGCGTCAATGATGTTTTACCTCGCAGAGAAATTCGGCAAGTTTTTGCCGAGTGATATGCGCAAGCGCGCCGAGACCATGAACTGGTTGATGTGGCAAATGGGTTCTGCTCCGTTTTTGGGTGGCGGCTTTGGGCATTTTTATGCCTATGCGCCGATGAAAATTGAATATGCGATCAACCGCTATTCCATGGAGGTCAAACGCCAGATGGATGTGCTGGACAGGCATTTGGCCAATAATGAATATTTGGCCGGCCGTGATTATACGATTGCCGATATGGCGGTCTGGCCCTGGTATGGGCGCCTGGCGTCCGGCGGCGCTTATAATGATGCGGGTGATTTTCTGGAAGTGCAGAAATATGAGAATGTTCAGCGCTGGACAAATCTGATCAAACAGCGCCCGGCGGCAGCGCGCGGGTCTATCGTCAATTTGGCTGGAGAAGGAAAGTTGAAAGAGCGCCATGATGCGTCTGACTTTGACAATCTTAATCCGCCAGAGAAAGCATAGCGCCAATGGCTCTGCCTGATATGACAAAACATAAGGGATTTCCTTCAGGGATGCCGGGTACAGGGTTTCAATTTACCCTGCGCCGGGCAAACCCGAAGGGAGCGACGAAAATTATCGAGCGCAAGCGCTATGCAGACCGCGCCGCGCCGGACCGGATGGCCGATGCGGCATTTCTTCATTCTTTATGGCATCATTTCGGAGACGAACCATTTGAGCGCGGAAATCTCGATGCGGGTCGTCTATCCTGGTTGTTTAACCGGGAAGTGGTTCCGGCGGAAAATCCATTTGATCCGGAAAGCTATGAAGCCATGTTGGTGATTGATGAGCGGGTGGCGCGCCAGTCCATGCCGGAAGCATTTGAGGATGTATTTGAGATTTGAGCGGATTGATCGAGATCATGGCACGGTTTGTTCGATGGTGTGAAAATTGAGCGTTTTACATCATGGTTCAGATTGGAGGGTTTGGGCAATGGATCAGGAGAATTCAAAGAAGCCTGAGAACGGCTACAAGATCCAGAAGAAGAAAATGAGCGCAGAAAAGCGCCGAGAATTGGAAGCGCAACATTGGTCTTGGATAAAGTTCATCATTGTTTGTGCTTTTATTGGTGGTGCAATAGGGGTGATTACAGTTTGGATGATTTTGCATTTTAATATTGGCGATCTGGGCGGCATGCTGGCGCGTTCCAGCCATCGATTGGCGGTTACTGCCTTGCTGAGCGCAGGCTTTGCATCCACCTTTGGTATGATCGCCATGGGAGTTGGAATTATGATACGCTCCGGAATGAGCGGGGAGAAAGACGAATAATGTTCAAGAAAATATTGATTGCCAATCGTGGCGAAATTGCTTGTCGAGTGATCAAGACGGCTCGCAAGATGGGCATAAAAACCGTTGCAGTGTATTCGGATGCGGACCGTGAGGCTCTGCATGTCGAAATGGCTGATGAAGCCATTCACATTGGCCCGCCAGCAGC
>JBAUHS010000026.1:0-14452 GCA_049680405.1 Salaquimonas sp.
CTCATTATAAGCCCGCACGCGAATTTGGTTTGCCCCGCCGCTAGGGTCAATCACCTTATCTGTTCGATTTTCTTCTACCAAATTCATATCAAGTGAAGTCCTAAGGATAACTCTGGTCTTGCATCAGAATAAGCAAGCGCTGATCAATTTACTGAAAACATCCTTGCACACTTTTAATTAATAAATCAAATGGATTTATTTATTGACATGAAGAAAATTCAGTGCTTATTGATAGTCAGGAGGCGCGCCTGAGGTGCACTGTTTTTCAAATTAGGCAGTTCTGAAGAGTGCCAGCCGCAATCGATCTTCTGAAATGGTTTTAGTTGATTGGGATTTAACTGGGAGAATATCTATGAAGAGAATGATCATTAAATCTGCACTAGCCGCTTTTGCACTCGGTGCAGTTGCTGTGTCAGGCGCAAACGCAGCCAGCCATTCGGTTGGTGCTTGCCTAATTACTAAAAACAACACCAACCCGTTCTTCGTTAAAATGAAGGAAGGCGCTGAGGAAGGCGCTAAAGCTGCTGGTATCGATCTGCAATCCTTCGCAGGTAAAGTGGACGGTGATGCTGGCCCACAGATCACTGCCGTGGAAAACTGCATGGCTTCAGGCGTTAAAGGCATTTTGATTACGCCATCAAATGATTCCGTCGGACCGGCACTGAAAAAAGCGCGTGAAGCAGGTATTCTGGTTATTGCCCTCGATACAGCTTTGGCTGATACAGATGCTCAAGACATGACTTTTGCGACAGATAACTTTGAGGCAGGTAAGCTGATCGGCGCATGGGCAAAGGCGAAACTTGGCGATGCAGCTAAAGACGCAAAAATCGGCATGCTTGATATCAATAAAGACAACATTTCGGTTGATGTGCAACGCAATACTGGTTTCCTTGTGGGCTTTGGCATTGAAGTGCCGGACCTTACCGTTCTAGGTTCAGAGACAGACCCTCGCGTGATTGGTCATGAATCATCCGGCGCTAATCCTGAAGGCGGCGTAACGTCTGTTGAGAACCTTCTTGCAAAAGAGCCAAACATGAACGTGGTTTATACAATCAACGAACCAGCTGCTGAAGGTGCCTTCCAAGCTTTGAAAAAGGCGGGCAAAGAAAAAGACGTGTTGATCGTTTCTGTTGATGGCGGTTGCCCAGGTGTCGCGAGCGTGAAGTCGGGCGTTATCGGCGCTACTTCACAGCAGTATCCGCTCTTGATGGCATCAAAAGGTATTGATGCGATCGCTGCATTTGCCAAAGACGGCACTAAACCAGCAGCATCTGATGGCCTTACTTTCTTCAATACTGGCGTAAACCTTGTGACCGATCAGCCTGTTGATGGCGTTCCGTCAATCGACTCAACAAAAGGCACGGAACTTTGCTGGGGCTAAATCTTTTAGCTTGAAAGCATTAAAAAGGGCGGCAGATTTGTCGCCCTTTTATCAACAGTCTCAGACAGTGAACGCAGTCGATGGGAGAGCGACAATGAGCAACATAAAATCAACCGATGATTTTGAAGTGCGCTTGAGCAGTGCAGATGACGCTGTGGCCGCATTTGATAAAGATGATCGCACACTGCTATCAGTTGTTCGTCATGCTGTCCGCGATTATCCAACACTTGTTCCAGCGACGGTCTTGATTATCAGTATTTTGGTTTTTGGCCTCATTGCCCCGAGATTTTTAAGCCCTGGAGTTTTGTCTCTGGTTCTTCAACAAGTCACTGTGATCGGTATTGTCGCGGTTGCGCAAACCTTGATCATCCTGACAGCGGGTATCGATTTATCGGTCGGTGCCATATTGGTTGTTTCCACCTTTGTTATGGGGAAGCTAGCTGTCTCAATGGGGGTGCCGGTACCACTGGCTATCGCAGCAGGTATGTCGGTTGGCACGCTGATGGGATGCTTCAATGGTTTTCTGGTGGCTAAAATCAAATTGCCGCCGTTTATTGTAACCTTGGGAACTCTATCGGTCTTTACAGCTTTGAAACTCTGGTATTCCGGCTCAGAATCCATTCGTAACATCGATATTGTGGAAAATGCGCCGTCTTTGCTTTGGTTTGGTGAAGCGGCTGCCCGCCCCTTCGGTGCAACCATCACCTATGGTGGGATCGCGCTAATTCTGTTGGCGATATTATTTTGGTATATCCTTCAACATACCGCTTGGGGCCGACATGTTACGGCTATTGGTGATGATCCCGAGGCAGCCGTTCTGTCTGGCATCAAGACTGATCGCACGCTAATTTCTGTTTACGCCGTTGCAGGTCTCATATGCGGCTTTGGTGCTTGGGTAGCAATTGGGCGTGTTGGTTCTATCTCGCCCATTTCTTTTGAAGAAATCAATCTGGCTACTATCACTGCAGTTGTTATCGGTGGGACGTCGCTATTCGGCGGACGCGGTTCAATTCCCGGCTCAGTTTTAGGTGCGCTGATCGTTGGCGTGTTCACCACTGGCCTTTCACTTGCGGGTGTCGATGATTATTGGCAAATGTTCGCTGTTGGAAATCTTGTTTTGATCGCTGTTGCTTTAGACCAATGGCTACGGAGGGCCTCACAATGAGTAATCAAATTCAACCTGTTTTGAAGGCGCGGGGACTGATGAAACGCTATGGTACAGTTGTAGCGATGAACGGTGCAGATTTTGACCTGTATCCAGGGGAAGTACTCGGCGTAATTGGCGACAATGGTGCCGGCAAAACGACCCTGATCAAGGCTATTTCAGGTGCGGTCATCCCTGATCACGGTAAAATCGAGCTGGATGGAAAAGAAATTCATTTCCAAACGCCTGAGGACGCACGCAATGCTGGTATTGAGACGGTTTATCAAAACCTTGCTTTGTCTCCAGCCTTGTCTATTGCTGACAATATGTTTTTGGGACGAGAAGTTCGCAAACCTGGAATTATGGGAAGCTTGTTTCGTAAACTCGACCACAAGCATATGGAAACATTTGCCAGAGATAAATTATCTGAGTTGGGCCTCCTTACCATTCAAAATATTAATCAGGCGGTCGAAACACTTTCGGGTGGTCAACGGCAGGGCGTTGCAGTTGCCCGTGCCGCCGCTTTTGGCTCTAAGGTGGTCATAATGGATGAGCCAACTGCTGCTCTTGGTGTCAAGGAATCTCGGCGAGTGCTTGATCTCATTCAAGACGTAAAGTCGAAAGGCATGCCAATTGTTTTGATCTCACACAATATGCCCCATGTTTTTGAAGTTTGTGATCGCGTGCATATCCATCGCCTCGGCAGGCGTTTATGCACGGTTGATCCAAAATCAATATCCATGTCGGACGCAGTTGCCATGATGACAGGTGCGATGGAGCCTCCAGCGGAAACAGTAGCTGCGTGATGAAAGCCGAAAAGCTTGCTGAACTAATTGTTCAAAGCGCCCAAGACCAAAAACGCTTTATCGTGGCGATTGCAGGCCCTCCAGGCTCAGGCAAATCTACTGTTGCCGAAGCTTTGTGTGGGCTAATCAACAAGATGATTGGATCGGAAAAATCCATTATAGTTCCCATGGATGGCTTTCATCTTGATAATGCAATTCTGGATCAAATGGATGCAAGAGATGTCAAAGGCGCTCCCCACACATTTGACGCTCAAGCGTTTGTCGAACTGATTGCCGCTATCGCCAATAACACAAGCGAAATCGTGATACCCGGATTTGATCGGCATCAGGACAAAGTGATTGCCGGAACCCGGACCGTATTGACAGACCACCAGATCATCTTGGTTGAGGGAAACTATTTGCTACTGGAAGAGCAGCCTTGGGGAGACTTGAAACAATATTTTGATCTTTCTGTCCTGTTGCTACCTCCAACAAAACTGCTTGAAAATCGCTTGATTACTCGTTGGCTTACTCATGGATACCAGCCAGAGGAGGCCAAGACCAAAGCACATTCCAATGATATCCCAAACGCAAAATACGTTCTGTCCAATTCTGCTGATGCCGATTTGAATTTATCTGAGGTACTCATTTGAACAGAGTAATTGTATTTGGCTCGATCAATTTGGATTTGGTTACCAAAGTCAAATCCCACCCTCATCCCGGTGAAACGGTAATGGGCAGCAGTTACCAGATGCTACCAGGCGGCAAAGGCGCAAATCAAGCGTTAGCCGCAGCAAAGGCAATGGATAAAGCCGCTGATGTTTTGCTGGTAGGTGCGACAGGTCAGGACGACTTTGGCAAACTGGCACTATCGAACCTACAAAGCGCAGGAGTTGATCTCAGCTGCATTGCGAATACCAAAAGCGGAACAGGCATTGCGATGATTGCAGTCAATGAATTCGGTGAGAACAATATCATCGTTTGTTCAGGTGCTAATGCTGAGGCGAGTGCTGATCAACTTTCCAGCATCGTCTTTGAACCCGGTGACATCTTGTTGACCCAGCAAGAAACTCAACTGGATGAAATATGGCAGGCCCATTCCATGGCTAAAGCCAGCAATGTGACAGTTGTTCACAATGCTGCACCAGCGGGTGAAATTCCAAGCAAAGCTTTTAAGAATATTGATTATCTCATCGTGAACGAATCTGAAGCTCTTTCAATGAGTGCCAAGTTGAGCCTGGGAGTCGAAAGTGCTGAGCAGTCTGCCAAGGATATATCGAACCAAACAGATACTTCTGTTATCTTGACGCTGGGTAAAAACGGTGCATTCAGTGTTAACAATAGTGTTCAAAGGACTTTCGCAGCGCCAACCGTAGAGGCAGTTGACACCACAGGTGCTGGTGATGTGTTTTGTGGCACTTTCGCCGCAGCTCTGGCAACGGGCGTACCGCAACATACTGCAATAGAAAAAAGTTTAGTGCAGGCATCCGAAGCCTGTCTAACATTTGGAGCTCAATCCAACTGATTTTGAAATGAAGCGGCATTGATGGTGACTTGAAACAAAATGCCCATGCACAGATGTCTGCTTTGGACGCCGCTGATCAGCATTGACGCATAAGGCCAAATCTCCGGTTTGGGCCGTGAGTTACCTGTGCTTAAGTCGCAATCTCAAAATTCCCCATGGCTGCTCTTGAGCACTTTTACGACCTTCGACTTTCAGATTTGAACGTCACTCCCTGCCCAAAGCTGCCGTTGATCACAATGAATGGATCAATCAGGACTATCTACAAAGCGGTCATTATAGTTCAACGAAGCCTATGATATTCGATTGGCTGTAGAGTTGATCTTTGAAAAACTGAACGTGCTTGAGTTATTGCGTTAGCGAAGCGCTGGCTAAAGGCGCAGAAGATAGTTTATCAGAAATATTGTTACGCTGTTATGATTCAGATTAGCAAATGCATTATAAATTTTTTTGATGCTATTTATTAAACAGTATATGCAATTTTGATTGATTGGAATTTCAAGCAAGGCCAAATATCTTTAGAAAATGAAAATAAGAAATCTCGATACGTTTTATTGGGTTGCGACATTGGGCAGCTTTCGCGCCGCCTCGCAAAAACTCAATCTTACCCAACCCGCTATATCAGCCCGTATTCAAGTTTTGGAACAAGACTTAGGCGCCGAGGTTTTCTTGCGCGAAGTGCGTAACGCTGAACTGACAGCAGATGGGCGCAAACTGCTGCCCTATGCAGAACGTTTGATGCGTCTCGATCAGGATGTACTTAGTGCATTTAAAGAAAGCACCAATGTGGAGCAAACCATTCGCTTAGGCTCTTCAGAAACAATTGTCGCGACCTGGTTGCCGGATTTTCTAAGCCATCTCAGCAATTCGCAACCTGGATTGTCCTTTGACCTTAGTGTGGATGCGACAGACAATCTGCGAAATGCACTTGTCGCACATGAAATCGATTTAGCTTTCTTAATGGGGCCAGTCGCAGAAGTAAGCATTACCAATACAGATATCTGTGCCTATGAAATGGTTTTCGCGGCAACAAAGGAGTTTGCAAATAAAAACAAAAAGTGGACCCTTGGGGATATTGCAAGTGAACCAATTCTTACATTTGCCAACAATACCAAGCCAAACAGGCAAATAAGGGAAATGTTATTACCTCTTTCGTCAAAACCTTTGGACATGACAACGTCGACATCCCTTGGTGCGCTTATTAGGCTCGCCAAAACAGGGCTAGGAATTTGTGCGCTTCCAAAAGCTGTCATCGCGTCCGAGCTTGAAAAAGAAGAATTAATAGAGCTACCCACGAATTTCGGTTTACCCACTATCGCTTTCACCGCGTCCTATGTTTCCGGAAGTGCCTCCAGCGCTCTCATTGCCAGCATTAGTAAAGAGGTCAGCACCTTTTTAGCCAATCGAATGATTAAAAATATTTATCAAATATAGAAGATAAATTCGATTTGATTTTATCCATGTCCTCCCGTTTATATGACTAGGGAGGAGTTTCGTCTGTGAATTCATTTAAAACGAAAACTGGAATTGAGTTGCGCAAATTGGCGCGCGCCAAAAGCTTCGATGGACAAACCGCGGGTCAAGCTCCCGATTATCTTCAAGGAAATGTAGTAATACTTCCTCTCGAATACGCAGCTGACTTTTTGCAATTCTGCCTTAACAATCCGAAACCTTGCCCGCTGATTGGCGTTTCACTACCTGGCGAAATCGGTTTGCCGGACCTAGGCGCAGATATGGATATTAGGTCCGATATACCAAAATACCGCATTCATAGAGAAGGCAATTTTGTAGCTGAAGCTACAGACATATCCGATATTTGGCGTGACGATCTTGTTACCTTTGTCCTCGGATGTTCTTTCACATTTGAAGAGGCGTTGGAAAATGAAGGTTATAAAGTCCGCCACATAGAGCAGGGAAAAAATGTTCCTATGTTCCGTACCAGCATAAAAACAATCCCTGGCGGCATTTTTAGTGGACCTGTTGTTGTTACGATGCGTCCATACAGAGCTGACGATATTCCAGCTGTTTTTGATATTTGTTCTCGATATCCTCATGCACATGGTTCCCCGCTATATTGGGGTGATCCATCGCAAATTGGAATTTCTGATTTGCAAAAACCTGACTATGGCGAACCGGTAGATATTTCAGAGGGTGAAGTGCCAGTTTTCTGGGCATGTGGTGTAACCCCGCAAGCCGCAATTCAAGACGCCAAACCGTCCCTTTGCATAACTCATGCACCTGGATGCATGCTTGTGACTGATATTCGGTCATCTACGCCACCTTCGATCACTTCTTCCATTGAATGGTTTTGGCCTCAAGACGTTTTTTCAGACGGTGGGAGAAGCATTTCATAAAATCAAAGCAAAATGATCAGTAAGTATCAAATTTACGCTGAATCTTAATGATGATCCAATTCGTTCTCTTCGTGAACGACTCATAGAATTTAACTTAACAGGGAGTACCAAAATGAAAAACTTTACGATCGCAATGTTGGCTTCAGCCGCAATGATTGCACCCGCTGCAGCTGAAGAGTTATCAGTTGTTGGCAGTTGGTCCAGCCTTCCACTTTATAAAGAATATGAAGCGCCATTCTGGGGTAAAACGCTTCCTGAAGCTTCAGGTGGCAAGCTAACAACCACAGTCACAACCCACAATGAAATGAACTTGGGTACAGGCGAAGTATTCCGTCTTCTTGGCCAAGGTGTTTTTGACGTTGGCATGACGGTTGCTGACTACGCCGTTGCGGATGCGCCGGAACTTGAAGGTCTGGATGTGCCGCTCGTGGCAATGGACGCAGCAACCGCAAAGGCCGCTGTGGATGCAGCCCGCCCAATGGTCGAAGAAATTTACAAAACACGTTTCAACTCTCATGTTTTGGCAATCGCACCTTATCCGCCACAGGTGGTTTTCTGCAACAAAGAAGTATCCAAACTGGATGATCTTAAGGGCCTGAAAGTACGTGCTTCTGGCCGGATGACTGCGAAGTTTCTCGAGGCGCTTGGTGCTGAAGGCGTCAATGTTTCTTTCTCCGAAGTTCCAGGTGCACTTCAAAAAGGCGTTGTTGACTGTGCTGTTACAGGTGCTGGTTCAGGCTACAGTGCGGGATGGTGGGAAGTTTCAACACATCTTCTAACAATTCCGCTTGGTGGCTGGGATCCAGTTGTAACTGCCATCAATTTGGACAAATGGAACAAGCTTGATGCCGATACACAGGCTTTGATTTCTAAGGAAATTACCGAGAAGTTCGAAGCGCCGGCTTGGGCAAGTGCGCAAGGCGCTTTGGTGAACGACATTGGGTGTCTGACTGGTCAAGGCGATTGTGCATCCGGCGACAAGCGCTCGATGGTCCTCGTTGAAGCAAGCGATGCTGATATTACGGCTGCCCGTGCAATCCTTGAAGAGCAAGTTCTTCCTGAATGGGCTGAGCGCGCTGGAGGCGATTGGGCTCAACGCTGGAATGACAGCGTGGGTAAAGTCGTAAACGTAGCCATCAAAACCAACTAAGCGAGCAATAAAGTGGCGGAGCAAATTCTTTCGAGATTACGCAGTATCAATCGTATCGTGGCAATCGGTGTAGGCTTATTATTCTTAGCTTGTGCAGCCTTGGTTCTACTAGATATTGCGCTCCGCCGCCTTGGTTCCTCTCTTGGAGGGACAGACGAAATATCAGGATATGTAATGGCGATTGGTACCGCATGGGGCATGGCATTTGCCTTGCTTGAGCTATCTCATGTCCGCATCGACTTTTTAAGGACGCTTGCAAAGCCGAAAATCCGGGCTTTGTTCGACCTTGTCTCCATGTTGGCTTTGGCAACAACGGTTTCTGTGATCGCATTTCAATGTTGGCCAGTTGTGGCAACAACCCTGAAAAACGGCTCTCGTGCCAACACGCCGCTTGAGACACCCCTGATACTGGTACAATTGCCTTGGTTCGCTGGATGGGTTTGGTTTGCTGTAATGGCTTGGCTGACATTCGTCGCTGCAAGTGTTTTGGTCTGGAAAGGCCAATATGAAAAATCTGAACGCGTCATCGGCGTATTCCCAGAACATGAGGCCCTATGATGCTTGCATTTGTTTCTTTTGGATTGCTTGGTCTGCTAACAATTTCGATACCGGTCGGTATTGTACTCTTTATTCTAGGCTTCGGCGTTGATCAGTTTTTCACTTCATTTCCTTTAATACGCGGCCTAGGCTCAATGGTCTGGTCCACTTCAGAAAATGCGGCTTTGATCGCAATTCCATTTTTCGTTCTCCTTGGTGAGATTTTGGTGCGCACAGGCCTTGCAGAGCGCACCTATTCAGCATTGGACCGCTGGGTCTCTTGGCTGCCGGGCGGCCTGGTTCATGCAAATGTGGCTACAGCGACAATGTTCTCCGCAACTTCCGGCTCATCGGTGGCGACCGCAGCGACTGTAGCCACCGTTGCAATGCCCCAAGCCGAGAAGCTTGGCTATGATCAAAAACTGTTTTCAGGAGCTATTGCTGCAGGCGGTACGCTTGGGATCATGATCCCGCCATCGATCAACCTCATTGTCTATGGATTTCTTACCCAAACTTCTATTCCTCAATTGTTCTTAGCGGGATTGGTTCCAGGTATCCTTTTGGCGTTATTTTTTATGGCAACTGTTGCTGTTATCTGTCTCATAAAACCCGGATTGGGTGGCCCGCGCCGTGTCTTTCCTTTTCCTGAAATGATCAAGGGACTGGCTGAGCTGCTTCCTATCATTTTACTTTTTTCAGTCATCATCGGCTCCATTTACAAGGGTTGGGCAACCCCAACAGAAGCCGCATCCGTGGGTGTTGGCGGAGCCTTTGTAATCGCTATGATGTTTAGTGGGGTTACTTGGAAGATGATTGTCGACAGCGTCATTGGAACAGTAAAAGTCACATCAATGATCATGCTTGTCGTGATCGGCGCATCCTTCTTGAATTTCACTTTATCAGCGGCTGGCCTCTCCGGAGAATTGCGTGCCTTTTTGGAAGGGTTAGGATTAACGCCGTTTTACACGCTTCTGGTGATTGTCGGCATGTATGTTGTTCTTGGCTTCTTTATTGAAACACTTTCTTTGATGGTGATAACCATTCCAATCGTTGTACCAATCATTGTTGCCCTTGGGTATGATCCAATTTGGTTTGGTATATTGATGATTGTTCTGATCGAGATGGCGTTGATCACTCCTCCGGTCGGGTTAAATTTATATGTTGTGCAAGCTGCTCGACGCACGGGCTCTATGAGTGATGTAATGCTTGGCGCACTTCCCTTCGTTGCTGCTATGTTTGTCATGGTAGCTGCTCTGATCGCATTTCCAGATATTGCTTTGTACCTACCGGGAGCATTGAAATAGTCTGATCGCCTGACACTGTAAATTTCACCTACAAAATTCCTAAAGGCTGCTTCAGGAAAACGGGATCGCTATGACAAATTTGAACCAAACAGCCGAAACCAAATGGGACTTCTGGATCGACCGAGGCGGCACGTTTACGGATATCGTTGCGCGCAATCCTGCTGGTGAATTGATAGCCCACAAGCTTCTTTCTGAAAATCCGGAAGCCTATCCCGATGCGGCTATTCAGGGCATTAGAGATCTAATGGACGTAGCCAAAACAGAACGTATCCCTTCAGATCAGATCGCTACAGTCAAAATGGGAACAACAGTAGCAACCAATGCGCTTCTAGAGCGAAAAGGTGATCGCGTCTTGTTGCTGACTAACAAAGGCTTTGCTGACGCTTTGGAAATCGGATATCAAGCGCGGCCTCGCCTTTTTGATCGCGAAATCAAGAAGCCGGAACTGCTATATGAACAGGTTGCGGAAGCTTCAGGCCGTTTTCTAAACGATGGCACTGAAGAAGATCCCCTTAATGAAACTGAAGTGCGTATCGCCCTCCAAAATGCTTTCGATGCTGGCATTCGCTCAGTCGCAATTGTGTTCATGCATGCCTATCGATATCCCGATCATGAAAAGCGTGCAGCTGAAATTGCGAAACAAATCGGTTTTACACAAGTCTCACCAAGCCATGAAGTCTCCCCGCTGATCAAGTTTGTTGGCCGCGGAGATACTGCTGTTGTCGATGCCTATCTTTCTCCCATCCTTCGTCGATATGTAGAGCAAGTGGCGTCGGAACTGGATACGGGAAAGTCCGGCCTTCGATTGATGTTCATGATGTCATCAGGTGGGCTTACTGCGGCGAATTTATTTCAAGGGCGCGACGCAATCCTTTCTGGCCCAGCTGGTGGTATTGTTGGTGCGGTCGAAACAAGCAGGATCGCAGGTTATGAGCGTATCATCGGATTTGATATGGGCGGCACATCAACAGATGTAGCTCATTACGCTGGTGATCTCGAAAAAGACTTTGAAACGGAAGTTGCAGGCGTGCGCATGCGCGCACCGATGATGAAAATTCATACAGTTGCTGCGGGTGGTGGATCTTTGCTGACTTACGACGGGTCACGTTTTCGCGTTGGACCAGCGTCTGCAGGTGCCAATCCTGGACCAGCGTCATACCGTCGTGGCGGTCCGCTGGCAGTGACAGACGCAAATGTCATGCTCGGAAAGTTGAATCCAAAATTCTTTCCATCCGTATTCGGCTCTGATCAAAAGCAACCTTTAGATAAAATTGCTGTCGCCCAAAAATTTGAAGAAATTGCAAAACTGTCTGGCTCATCTTCCCCTGAAGACGTAGCCGAAGGTTTTTTGAAGATTGCAGTCGAAAACATGGCCAATGCGGTGAAGAAAATTTCGGTGCAACGAGGCTATGACATCACGCGTTATGCCATGACTTGTTTTGGTGGTGCTGGCGGGCAGCATGCCTGCGCGGTGGCTGATGTGTTGGGCATGAAGACCATTATCATTCATCCGTTTTCAGGCATTTTATCTGCTTACGGAATGGGATTGGCGGAGATTAAGGCCGGCAGGCAAAGCAGCGTTGAAAAAACATTGAACTCTGTTTTGGTTAAAGAGTTGCGAGAAATACTTGATAATTTGAAAACGCAAACACTTCATGAGCTTCATGAACAAGGTGTAGAGAAGGGCCAGACAAATACGCGAAAAGCAGTTCATCTCAAATACAAAGGAACTGACTCCACCATCGAGGTGTCTTTCGCAAATGAATCCAAAATGATTTCAGATTTTGAACGTATTCACAAAGAGCAATTTGGTTTTATCATGCCTGAAAGCGAATTGGTCGTTGAGCTGGTAGAACTGGAAACGGGCGGTGGCGGCGCAGGAAATTTGGAAAGCGCCAAGCCCGTTAACATCGACGTTGCTGACAGTAGCGAAACGACACAATTCTACTCCGGCGGAGCATGGCAAGACGCTGGTGTCTATCGCCGCAATAAACTAAATCCGGGGCATAGCATTATTGGGCCTGCAATCATCATTGAAGAGATCGGGACAATTGTTATCGAACCCGGCTGGCAGGCCAAAGTAAACGAATACAGCCATATTATTCTTCACCGATTAGAAGAAACTCAAAACTCCGAAATGATGAGCACAGATGCTGACCCTGTGATGTTGGAAGTGTTCAACAATCTGTTCATGTCAATTGCAGAGCAGATGGGGGTTCGTCTTCAAAAGACAGCGCGATCGACAAATATCAAAGAGCGGTTGGATTTTTCTTGTGCTGTGTTTGATAGCAAGGGTTCATTGATAGCAAATGCTCCCCATACACCTGTTCACCTTGGTTCTATGGATCGTTCGGTTGCCAGTGTGATGGCTGCCCATCCAGTAATGAAAAGAGGCGATGTATATGTCACCAATGCGCCTTATAATGGGGGGACGCATTTACCAGATATCACTGTTGTCACTCCGGTTTTTACAGCTGAGTGCGACAACCCAATCTTTTATGTTGCCTCTCGCGGACATCATGCTGATGTCGGTGGTATTGCGCCTGGCTCTATGACCCCTCTCGCCACTTCCATCGAAGAGGAAGGTGTGGTTCTCGATAATTTGAAACTTGTTTCAGAAGGCGTTTTTTTAGATAAGGACATTCGTGGAAGGTTGGGTGGAGGAGCGTATCCTTGCCGGAACATTGATCAAAATGTAGCTGATTTAAAAGCTCAAATTGCCGCCAATGAAAAGGGTGTAGCTGAATTAAACTCCATGGTGGGTACTTTTGGTCTTGATGTTGTTTTGGCTTACATGGGCCATGTTCGGGATTATGCCGAGGAGTGTGTTCGTCGCGTCATTGAAAAACTACAAGATGGATCTGCTGAAACCTATTTTGACCAAGGCTGCAAGATTGTTGTTAAACTTACAATCGATCGTAAGGCTCGTTCCGCTACGTTGGATTTTACAGGCACTAGCCCACAACAGGGCGACAATTTTAATGCGCCAGAACCGGTTACGCGGGCGGCGGTGCTCTATGCTTTCCGCTGCATGGTGGATGACGATATTCCAATGAATGCAGGATGCATGCGCCCGCTAAACATCATTCTGCCAAAGCGTTCTATGCTCACACCTGAATACCCAGCTGCTGTTGTTGCCGGCAATGTAGAGGTTAGCCAAGCAGTTACGGATTGTTTGTTTGCCGCTTTGAATGCCATTGCGGGTGCTCAAGGCACTATGAACAATTTCAATTTTGGTGACGATGAGTATCAGTATTATGAAACCATTTGCGGCGGCTCAGGAGCAGGCCCAGGGTTCAACGGTGCTCATGCCGTTCATACCCATATGACCAATACCCGCCTTACCGATCCTGAAGTGTTGGAATTGCGCTATCCTGTTGTTTTAGAAAAATTCCAGATCAGGCGAGGAAGCGGCGGTTCAGGTAAATGGACGGGCGGCGATGGATTGAACCGCACCGTGCGTTTTCTGAAGCCAATGGATGTTTCATTTTTATGTGGTAGACGTGAGATACCAGCATCGGGACTTGCTGGCGGTGGAGTTGGTAAAGTTGGAAGAAACGCTTTGCGGCACACAGATGGTACTATCAAAAAACTGCCTGGCCGTATTCAATTGCATTGTGAGAGTGGTGAGGCGGTCATCATCCAAACCCCTTCCGGTGGCGGATATGGTGAGCCTTAGATAGCAACAGAATAGGCATTGCCAATGACTGCTATTGAGTATTCATGTTAGCAATAACTTGATATTCAGAACGTCCACTTCTCGTCCATTGTCGTCATTCGTTAGTGACTGCCAACTACCTAGGGTCAGGACTCATTAATTGACACGATATGGTGGGAGGGAATTTGGCTTGATGACAGGAACAGATGCGACGGAAACCTTTTGGTTTTCAAGCATTTGCGACGTCGCATCAGGGCAAATTTACCCCATCCAAGGGACTGACAAAGCACCGATGCCTGCACGGGTTTGGAACAAGATACCAGACGATGTGAGAGAGCAGATCGTTGAGCTGGCGCTTGAAGAACCGGAACTATCGCCACGAGAACTGGCCGTCAGGTTCACCGATACCAAACGCTACTTCGTCTCGGAAGCCAGTGTTTACCGGTTGTTGAAGGCCCACGATCTGTTCACTAGTCCGGCCTTTGTGGTTATCAAGGCTGCCCCCTCTCATTGATTGCTACGCAATCTACTGCCGGGCAATGAATGAGTTCAAGGACAAAACCACAGCTCCCAACGAGATGTGGCAGACGGACTTCACATACCTCAAGGTCATTGGC
>JBAUHS010000027.1:0-28876 GCA_049680405.1 Salaquimonas sp.
CCCTTGATGGAATATTTGGCGAAGTTGGAAACGTCTATGACGCCAACACCGGCACGAAGGGCAGCGCATTCAGCTTTGACAGCGTTGAACCAGTCCTGTCGTTCAAAGCCGTAGTCTTCCTTACCGACTTTGCCTTCGCCAGCAAACCAGAGCGGATGCTCCCAGCCATAATTTAGGCCGAAGACAGCGCCGAGTGATTTCTGTTTTTCATATAGTGGGCGGGTTTTGACCGGGCGACCAGCTTCGCGTTCTTCATATGGGAAATGGATTTTGAAGCGGTGGCTATAGGCGTCCATGACGCGGGCTTTGACGAATGTTTTCGGTGTCCAGTCCGTGCCGTAACGGGCCAAGTCCCAAGGGAACATATCATATTCCGGCTCGCCTGTGACAATCCATTGGGCAAGCATGGAGCCGAGACCCCCAGATTGGGAAAAGCCCGGAATAATGCCGTTACAGCAATAATAGTTTTTAAGTTCCGGCACGGGGCCAAAGAGCGCGGCAGAATCCGGCGACCAGATCATTGGGCCATTGATGACGCGCTTGACACCGGCTCTGCCAAGAGCAGGGACCCGGTCGCAGGCCCGCATGAAGTTTTCTTCAATGCGCTCCAGATCATCAGGGAAAAGCTCATGACCAAAGTTCTGCGGTGTGCCATCTTCGGCCCAGAATTTTCCGTTCTTTTCATAGGCACCAACCAGAAGGCCGAGCCCTTCCTGGCGCATGTAATATTCGCCATCACGGTCTGCGACAGACGGTAAGCGGCGGCCCATTGCTGCGATTTCAGGCATGGTTTCGGTGACGAGATATTGGTGTTCGGTCGGCTGTAGCGGCAGATCAATGCCCGCCATATGGCCAACTTCACGGCCCCAAAGGCCGGCAGCATTAACGACTACATCCGCGTGGATGGTGCCTTTGGTAGTTTGCACATGCCAAGAACCGTCTGGCTGTTGTACGGTTCCAGTAACCGGGCAGAAACGCTCGATGTGGCCACCCATTTGGCGCGCGCCCTGAGCATAGGCCATGGTCACACCTGAAGGGTCCACATTGCCGCCATCCTGCTCAAACATGATGCAGCGAATACCGTCATAATTGACCAGCGGATTTTTCTCTTCGGCTTCCTTGCGGGACAATTCATAGAATTCCACACCGAATTGTTTGGCCTTGGCACATTGCAGGCGCAACTGATGTTCACGGTCTCTGGTCTGGGCAAGATAAAGTGAGCCTGGTTGAAACACACCGCAAGATTGACCTGTTTCAGCCTCCAGTTCCTTGTAGAGTTTCATGGTGTAATATTGCAGCTTGGAAATATTATTGTTGTCATGAAGGCCGTGCAGGTTTGCCGCCGCATGCCAGGTGGAACCCGAGGTCAGTTCATCGCGCTCCAGAAGCACGACATCTTTCCAACCAAGCTTGCATAAATGGTATAAAATGGAGCAACCGACCAAGCCGCCGCCAATAACAACGGCCTGCGCATGTGAAGGTAATGCTTTGCTCATGATGCTCTCCCATAAAATGACACAGCCGATATCGTTGCGGCCATAGGCCTAACTATGTTGAAAGTATGAATGACAGCACCTAACGAAAGCGACATTTATCATCGTTTTTTGGCCTTAAGGGAATTATCAAACGTCTTTGATTAAAGCCCTGATATGCCCGGCGACCCGGTCTGGGCCGATTTTTGCATTTCTGATCAGATTATCGAAGTGACTGGTAAGCGATTTGATATGCTCGGCAGAATTGATGACCAAATACATATTTCCGATATAAAGTGCGGCCCTCTTTGGGCCAAAGACGGTATAGGGCGATGCGTGCAGGGCGCGTTCGTCAAACAGGAACAATCTGAAAGTTGGATACATTTCGTCGATCAGCGATGCCATCTTGTTCAGTTGTTCACAGCGAACCTCCCGCGAGATATTTTTCCAGATGCCGTCACCACTGGCAAACAGATCAAGGCGCTGAAGCGGCATGCAGACTTCCATGTCTGTTTCGGGTCGCCTTGAATAGTTCAACTGTTCGCGGGATGAGGCTTCCTTGGCGGTGATTTCATCGGAGCTGTAGGTGGCAAATTCCAATTGGTTGACCGCATCGCTACGCAGTAAATCCGGCAAGGTTGACGGGACATAGCGGATTTTATAGCCCAAGGCTTCCTTGTGCCATTGGCTGAGCAATTGGTTTTGGTCGACTACACCGTGCTCCAGTTGTTTGACCTCCAAAAGGGGCACTTTGTCTGCAGTTGCCTCTTCATTGGCAATAAGGCCGAGCAACCAATCGAGCGATACGCCGCAAGTTCTGCAAATCGCATGAAGGGTCTCGGCCCGTGGCAGGCGGGTGGAGCCGGGGGCGAGAAACTGGCTGAGGGCAGAGCGGTCCAAGCCAACTGACCTGGCAAATGCCGACAGGGATTGACCGCGCTGATCAATCAACCGTTCCATTCGATCCCGGAAAATTTCCGCCACATGACGTTTGTCGGATTGGTTTTGCAATTGAACCTCGTAGGGGCTTGTTGATTTTCATTTGTTGTGAATTCACAACATTATGATTTATTATGTTACTATTCGCGTTTCATCTTGTGAAGTGTCTCATTGTCTCAGGTGTTACTGACAGTCTATTGTCAGGAGTGGGGAAACTGAGTCTAAATGTTCGCAACACCGCAAAACAAAACAAAATTATTTGAAGATACTGGCGACTGGCGCACGCTGCTGCTGGCGATGTTTTGCCATTTGGCATTCATCAGCCTGCTGTTTGATTGGTTCGAGCTGCCGCTTTGGCTGTCGATCTTGTGCCTCGTTCCATTGATCACGCTTTATTCGTCGCTCTCTCACGAAATTATTCACGGGCATCCATTCCGCTTTCAGTGGCTCAATGATCTGTTGGTACTCGTCCCATATGGTTTGATCGTGCCTTATTACCGTTTCAAGGATACGCATCTGGCTCACCACAATGATGTCAATATTTGTGATCCCTATGAAGACCCTGAAAGCTGGTATCAGGCGACAGAAATTTGGGAGCAGCGAAGTTCATTCAGTCAGGCAGTTTTCAATTTCAACAATACACTTGTTGGACGGATGTTGCTCGGACCGCTGATCGGTATGACCGGACTGGTGAAATGTGATTTCAAACGGGTACTGAACGGCGATTTCAATATTGCGGGAAAATGGGTTTTGCATATTGGTACAACTATTATCCTGCTGCTTGTCGTTCGATATTATGGCGGAATACCGCTTTGGGGCTTTTGGCTTGCGGCCTATGCCGGAATGTCTCTTTTGATGGTGCGGACATTTCTTGAGCATCAGGCCCATGAAAAGGTTCGCGGGCGCAGCGTTATCATCGAAAACAGCCGTATCTTTGGGTTTCTGTTTTTAAACAATAGCTTTCATGCCGTTCATCATGTCTATCCGAGTTATTCCTGGTATCGATTGCCGAAACTGTTTCGCGAAAACCGGACCCGTTTTCTGGCGATGAATGATGATTACAGTTTCTCGAACTATTTCGAAATCTTCAGACAATTCAGTTTCAAAGCCAAAGAACCTGTGCCCTTGCCGGAAAAGATGGCGTTGAAAAAGTAAGTTTGATAGAGGAGGCCCTATGCAATTATTCGCCTCGCTTCCCATGTATGACTGGCCAGAAATCAGACAATCAACTGATCTCTACTGGAATTTTTTGGCTACAAGTCTTGCAGATCACGGCTTTGCAAAAGACCGCATTCCTGCTTCTTTGTCCCGCGATGGTGATCCGCATGCATACTGGTTGCGTGAAGATATGCTGCTCAGTCAGACTTGTGGCTTGCCCTATGTGCGGGAATTAAAAGACAATGTTACTCTACTTGGCTCTCCAGCTTATGACCTTGAATGCGCCGCGGGCAGCTATTTCAGCGTAATCATAACCCATAAAAACAATTCAGCCGCTTCAGCGATGGATATCGCCGGTGGGAGCTTTGCCTTTAATGATCTTCGGTCTCAATCAGGCTATGCCGCGTTTTTTCAATATTTGCAGATGCATGGGGCGACGCGGTTTGATGGTGTAGGTGTTTCAAGCGGTTCGCATCTTGCATCAATCAAGATGGTTGCGGGTGGGAAAGCGGACTTTGCGGCTATTGATGCGGTTTCATTTCGGCTTGCCCAGAGGCATGTTGAGGATACTGAAGAGGTGCAAGTGCTCGCCAAAACATCCGTAACACCGGGCTTGCCCTATATTGCTTCAGCGAGTTTGAATGGGCAAAAGCGCGAAATCAATTCGGCAATCAGGCAAGCGATCGAGGCCTTGCCGGAACAGGCGAAGTCAGATTTGTTTCTGACAGGCTTTGTTGAGAGAGAAATGTCTGATTATGATGTTATCCATGACAAATGGATCGGCATTGCTAAGGTTGGCTTTGTGAGTTCAGATGCTAAGTTCAAATCTTGATTCAGTTTTCTCGTTTAATTAATTGATTTTATTTATGTTTCGAAGGAATGTTTTTAATGAAAAATGTGAAAATCGGGATGGTTGGAATTGGCCTGATGGGCCTTGGTATCGCGACCAATATCGTGAAGGCAGGCCATTCCTTTTCCTTTCTGCATCATGAGGGCAATCAGCCGACCGAAGTTTTGATAGACAAAGGCGCTCAGCGTTTCGATACGGCCAGGGAACTTGCAGAGCATTGTGATATTATCATTTTATGCGTCACCGGCTCTCCGCAAGTCGAAAGCATCCTGACCCAGGAAAACGGAATTCTTGAGGGGCTGAAGTCCGGTGCCATGATCATTGATTGTTCAACGGCTATTCCAAGTTCGACAATAGGGCTGGCTGAAAAGGTGGTTGCAGCAGGCGGACGCTTTATCGATGCACCTATGACACGAACACCAAAAGAAGCCATGGAAGGTCGTTTGAATCTGATTGTCGGCGGCAGCAAAGATGATTTTGAAGAAGTGTTGTTACTACTGAACGCTTTTGCGGAAAATATTGCCCATGTGGGCGAGGTTGGGGCGGGCCATACCATGAAGCTGCTTCATAACTATGTGTCGCTCGGCTTTACAGCGGTTTTATCTGAGGCAGCGGCAAGTGCGGGGCGCGCTGGCATAGCACCAGAATGCTTTGTGGATGTGTTGGCCAAAGGCGGCGGAGGCAGCGTGGTGCTTGATCGGCTCAACCCGTTTATTCTCAACGGCGATCCATCGGGCCTGATGTTTTCAATCTCAAATGCGCAAAAAGATATTGGCTATTATAACCAGATGGCCCGGGACCTTGATGCGGCTAATTCGGTTGCCAAAGGCGTGTTGAAGCTACTTGATGATCAATTGGAGGCGGGCCAGGGCGAGACCCTATTGCCAAATCTGGTCAATCTTTTGCAAAAATAGAAGATCATGTTCCATTCATTGGAATTTGTTTGGTCCCGGCGTAAAACGTCTTTGACATTCAAATTAAAACGCCATCTAACCTCTGCAAGTGTTGAAATCTGAATTGGGTTTATGGACTGATTTCGGCAAAGTGAATTTTTGAAGACACGGTTCAGGGTGTTGTTTTGGCGCAAGCAGAGTTTGATCTTTTTATAATTGGTGGCGGTATTAACGGATGCGGTATCGCGCGCGATGCCGTGGGGCGTGGCTTTTCGGTTTATTTGGCTGAGATGAATGATCTTGCCTCGGGCACATCCTCCTGGTCTTCAAAGCTTATCCACGGTGGCTTCCGGTATCTGGAATATTATGAGTTTCGCCTGGTGCGTGAAGCCTTGACCGAGCGTGAAACGCTTTGGGCTCTGGCGCCGCATATCATCCGACCTTTGCGATTTGTGTTACCGCATCACAACGGCATGCGCCCGGCATGGCTGCTTCGCCTTGGCCTGTTTTTGTATGATCATATCGGTACGCGAAAACTATTGCCTGCAACCAAGAGCCTTAATCTGACATCTGACAAGACCGGCAGGCCGCTGAAAGATTTTTTCAAAAAGGGTTTTGAATATTCTGATTGCTGGGTGGATGATGCTCGTCTGGTTGTGCTGAATGCCCAGGATGCTGCTGCTCGCGGAGCAGAAATCCACACGCGCACCAAATGTGTTTCAGCCCGCCATGAAGAAGGCATCTGGCATGTGGTGACCGAGGACATGAAGACCAAGGTGCGCACGACTATTACAGCCAAAATGATTATCAATGCGGCTGGCCCCTGGGTCGATGAAGTGCTTGGCCAGAGCTTTGGGCGCAACAATCCAAAGAATGTCCGTCTTGTTCAGGGTAGCCATATTGTGGTTCCCAAGATCCACGATCACGACAGGGCCTATATTTTCCAGAACAGGGACGGGCGGATAGTTTTCGCCATCCCTTATCAGGACGATTATACATTGATCGGAACCACAGACCGGGATTATCAAGGCGATCCGGCAGACGTCAAAATTTCGCACGAGGAAATCGAGTATCTTTGCGAACTTGCCAGTGAATATTTCAAAAAGCCGATCAGCCAGGATGATATCGTTTGGAACTATTCAGGTGTCAGGCCGTTGTTTGACGATGGAGCCAGCGAAGCCCAAGAGGCGACGCGGGATTATGTTTTGCGGCCGAATGATCGGAAAGATGAACCGCCCATCGTCAATATTTTCGGCGGCAAGATTACCACCTACCGGAAACTTGCTGAATCCATGCTGGAATTGATCGAGGAAAAACTGGGCCGCAAGGGGCGGCCCTGGACCGCGAAGCCGAAACTGCCCGGCGGTGATTTTCAAACCACCAGCTTTGAAGCATTGCTGGCACGTTTGGAGCGAGACTATCCTTGGCTTGCGGAAAAGACTGTCCTGCGCCTTTGCCGTCAATTTGGAACCAATGCCTGGATGATCCTGGCAGGTGCCACATCACTCAGCGATCTGGGCAAGGATTTTGGCTATGGATTATATGAGGCTGAGGTGCGTTATCTGGCGGTGAATGAATGGGCCCAAACCGCTGATGATGTTTTATGGCGACGGACCAAATTGGGCTTGAAGCTATCGAAAGAAGAGACCAAAGTCCTCGACGAGTGGATGAGTAAAGAGCTTTAAGGGCGGAGATTGAGATGGCGCGGACGGACTATCCTGAAAAATATACAAGCTTGATTGATGATGAGGTTTGGGCGTTTATTGACCGCAGTGATAGTTTTTATCCGCCTGATACGGCTGAGAAATCTGTTGAGCAGCAGCGGGAAGTGTACAATCGTTTATGCGCCAGTTTTCACGCTGGTTATCCTGAAGGGGTCACGGCAACCGATTGCAGTATTCAAACCGACACGCATGCAATTCCAACCCGAAGCTATCGATTAACTGGTACAAAATCCGGTATCACCGTCGTCTATTATCATGGTGGAGGTTATGTTGTTGGTGGACTGGATAGCCACGATGATGTTTGCGCTGAAATTTGCGGACGCACTGGCTATGATGTCGTTTCCGTAGACTACAGATTGTCGCCAGAACACAATTATCCAAAAGACTTTGAAGATGCGCTTGATGCTTTCAAGGGTATAGCTGATTTTTGCAATAGCCCGATTGTTCTATGCGGCGACAGTGCTGGAGCCAATATATGTGCAGCCGTTTCGCATGCAACGAAAAACTCGGATGTGAAGCCGATAGGCCAGGTGCTGATTTACGGAGCTTTTGGCAGCAAGTTGGATCAGGGTACATTTATCGAGCATGCCGAAGCACCGATGATCACCACCAAAGATACAAAGTTTTACAAGACGATTCGCACAGGCGGAAATTCGGAATTATTCAAAGAGCCAACTTGTGCGCCGCTCAATGCTGACAGTTTCGAAGGCTTGCCGCCAACGGTCCTTCTTTCCGCCGAGTGTGATCCTCTGTCTGGTGATAGCGGTGATTATCACGAGGCTATTTTGGCCGCTGGCGGTAAGTCCTCTTGGGTCAATGAAAAAGGATTGGTTCATGGTTATTTGCGAGCCAGAAACATGTCGACGCGGGCCAGAGACAGTTTCACCCGTATTGTTGATGCGGTCAGTGCGCTTGGCAAAAACGAATGGCCTTACTGAGTTTCACTAAACCAATTGGCGTTTGATTTTATCGTCAAAGACTTTTTCGAAAACCAGTTCCTCATTCAGCCAACATTTGAGACTGGCTTTTGGATAGAAGTATTTCTTGTCTGAAGTGAATTCCGCTTCGACTTTTGTAAGATACATCTGGCCATCACGACCGCCAGTTTTTTCATATTCGATCCAGTGACGCGCGGAGAGGGGATCATCCGGTTTGATGGACATGATTTCTTTGGTTCGGCTGCCGGAGATCAATCCATGGTCCAGGTCTCGGTTTTCGCCAAAGTCACTCACAATCGTGGTGATAGTTTCCCCGGTTGCCTTATCTCTGGTGATGTCTTTGGTGTATTGGGCGGGGCGCAAAGCCTCGACCTGCCAGGCGCGCGCGCCTTCAGGCTCTTCAAATTCCCACTCATCGCCCTTCGTGAGTTCTCGAACGGGAAGGGAGATTGATCCTTCCTCGATGGTGATTTTTGCAATCTCGGGCGATGGCCAGGTGAATGGGAACCAGGTGGTGGATATAGCGATACGAAGGCGGTGGCCTTTCGGGATGCGGTAAGCCATCTGGTCCAGTGGAAATTCAATTGCGATGGGCTGGTCTGGCGACAGGGCCTCCGGGTGCTCATGGGATGAATGGTGCGTCAGATTTAGAATACCGACGGATATGAGAGAGACTTTACCATCAGGCCGCACATCGTTCAGCCGGACGATAATCTGTCCATTCTGCTTGTCACATTTGACTGTAGCCATGAATTTTGCCGCGCCGATAAGGTCTATTGCATCATCCAATACATCACTGTCAAAGCAGGCAGAACCAGCGTCATCGGCGGTCTGATCACCGGGTAATTCATCCCCAAATGCAAAGGGAAAAAACTCGCCGCTTTCGATGCCGCAATCCTGGGGAGAATTGAGGTTGACGGAAATCGCTTCAGGCGAAGATGCAAGATTGCTTTTTGCTCCCAAATGAAGTGTTTTTGTCGCTACTTCTTTCGAAGGCCAGTTCTCAAGAGCGACCCAACGGCCCGGGCGCTCATCATGCCAGCGTTTGGGCGAAACGGAGTCCATCAACCAAGCCCGATAGGCCGGGTCATTTTCCACGCCGGTCTCTTCGTCTTTCAACCATTTATCCCACCAGCGTTTTGATTCCTGCAAAAATCCGATCTGGGGTTTTGGTCCGGCATAATGCGGGTATTTGTGGTTCCATGGACCTATAATGCCTTTGACCGGAACCTCCAGATTTTCAACCAGGTGTGAGACTGTGTTGCGGTAGCCGTCATGCCAACCGCCGACTGATAGCACCGCAGCCTTGATAGCGCTGTAATCCTCGCAGACCGAACCATGTTTCCAATAGTCGTCGCGATGCTGATGTTTGAGCCAGGTTGACACTAGAAAGGGCATGTTGTGCAGACGCTCAAGCCACATCTCCACCCATTTGTTACCGACCAGTTGCGGATCGGGCGGGCGAGAGGAATAGGCCAGCATCGTGACGGTCCAACTGAAGTTTTTCAAAAGCAGAGCGCCGCCTTTGTAATGGATGTCATCGGCGTACCGATCAACAGTGGAGCATATCGAAATCACTGCCTTGAGAGCAGGGGGCTGCATTGCGGCAACTTGCAAGCCGTTAAACCCACCCCAGGAGATGCCCTGCATGCCGACCTTGCCATTGCACCATTTCTGCGCGGCAGCCCAGGCAATCACATCGCAGGCATCCTGCAATTCCTGAGGTGTATATTCATCGCCCATCAGCCCTTCGGATTCACCATTGCCGCGCATGTCGACCCGGATACAGCAATAGCCGTGGCCAGCCATCCAGGGATGGGAGAATTGATCGCGAACAATTGTTCCATCGCGCTTGCGGTAGGGCAGGTGCTCCAAAATGGCCGGGACAGGATTGGCTTCAGCATCCTCCGGCATCCACACTCGCGCTGAAAGGCGTGTGCCGTCCGGCATCTTGATGCCAATATCAGGAAACTCGATAACCTTGCGCGGAAATTCTGAAACGACCTTCATAAGCGATCCTCCAACTTTCAAGAAGATTGGAAGCTTAGTTTACGTTTGTCCAGCCTGATATTTTGCTATTAATGGCTGTGGCTGGTTTTTTCCGGGATTAAGCCACGCGGGGAGAACCGCAAGACTACCAGCAAGATCACTCCCATCACGATCAGGCGCATTTGCGCAGCATTATCGATCAGGTTGATTTTTACCGGATTATCATCAGCTAGGGGCGAGGTGACGGTTTCCATGATCCAAGGACCCAGAAATTCACCAGCATTCCAGAAGTACCAGATGACAAAGCCGCCAAGGATTGCCCCGAAATTATTGCCGGATCCGCCAACGATCACCATCACCCAAATAAGGAAGGTGAAGCGCAAAGGCTGGTAGGAATTTGGTGTGAACTGACCGTCCAAAGTGGTCAACATAGCACCGGCAATGCCGACAACGGCTGAACCTAAAACGAAAACCTGCAAATGGCGTTTGGTGATATTTTTGCCCATGGCATTGGCAGAAATTTCGTTATCGCGGATCGATCGCATCATCCGTCCCCAGGGTGAGCGCAATGCCTTTTCTGAAAGATACAAAACCGCCAACAAGACGATGATGAAAAGGCCGATATAGCTGAGCTTGACGAAGATAGAGGACGCTTCAACTACGTCTATTCCAAGAGAATTGGCGAGATCAACAAACCATTGCATTTGCTGCAGGTCGACTTCGCGATGTACCGGACGGTCAAGGCCGATGACGTTTTTGACGCCGCGGTTTAGCCAGTCTTCGTTCTTGAGCATGGCAACAATGATTTCAGAAATTCCCAAGGTTGCAATCGCCAGATAATCTGAGCGAAGGCCAAGGGCGATTTTGCCGATTACCCAGGCCACTGCTGCTGCCATTAGTCCGCCAACGGGCCAGGCGAGAAGGATCGGCAAACCAAATCCGCCCAGGAACCCTGTGCTGGCAGCATTCGTGCTTTCAATCGCGTTCACGGCAGGGTCGTAGTATCCGCGAATGATAAAATAGGAAATGATGATGATGGCGGTCATTGCCAATTGGCGGTTTCGGCCAGCGGACATTTTCCGGTAGGTGAATACACAAACTGCAATAGCGATGATCGCCAAAATAACCGATATCAATATGCCGCGCCCGCCTGCGGCAATAGCGGCATCGACCGGATCAACGGAAACAAGCACGGCGGCCAAGCCGCCGATTGCTGCAAATCCCATAATGCCGACATTGAAGATACCTGCATAACCCCATTGAATATTCACACCGAGAGCCATGATGGAGGAGATCAGGCAATAGGATAAAATTTGAAGTGCCAGAGACGGACTTTGGTAAATGCCCGTCAAAATGAGAATGACTGCCATAATGCCATAGGCGGCGAAGATGCGATTGCGTTCGGTCATAGTGTTTTCCCGCTAAAGAGGCCCGTTGGTTTGATCAGCAATACGACCACCAGCAATACAAACGAAACGGCGAATTTATAGTCGGTTGAAAGAAGTTGCGCCAAGCCGTCTGTGTGGAGAAATTCCGGCAGGGTGTAGCCGATGACTTTTGTATAGGCGAAGGTCACAGCGATTTCTGAAAACGCGATAATGAACCCGCCTGCAATCGCGCCAAGCGGATTGCCGACGCCTCCGACGATGGCGGCAGCAAAGATGGGCAGCAGTAATTGCAAATAGGTGAACGGTTTATAACTCTTGTCGAGACCGTAAAGCGTTCCGGCGATGGTTGCGAGAATGGCCGTGATGATCCACGCAACGCGAACCACATGGTTCGGGTCGATGCCGGAAAGCAGCGCCAGATCCTCATTGTCCGAGAATGCGCGCATGGATTTACCCGTGCGGGTTTTGTTCAGGAACCAGAATACGATGGCAACAACAATGACCGCCGTAACTACTGTGATCACTGTTGTGGAGCGAAGCGCAAGAGACTCGTCCAGTCCGAACCATTCCTTGAAATCCCGGGCGGTGAAAATGAACCTTGCGCCATCAGCAAAGAGCTGATCGCTTGGTCCGATGATAAAGCGCACAAGGCCGCTCATCAGGAACATGACGCCAACCGACGCAATCATGTAAATGACCGGAACGGCCTTTTGCGTCCGGTAATATTGATAAACCAGCTTGTCTGTCGCAAGCAGAAAGAGGGCGGTGATGAAGCAGCCAACGGGCAGGGCGATGATCGCTGTAGGCAGCGGGCCAAGATGCCATCCCCAGCTTTGAAAAAGCCAAGTGGTTAAAATGGTGAACATCGCGCCGAATGACATGGTTTCGCCGTGAGCGAAGTTAGAAAATCGTAAGACGCTGTAAATCAGCGTTACGCCAAGAGCGCCGAGGGCCAGCTGGCTGCCATAGGCCAAACCCGGGATGACAAGGAAATTCAGAAGCACAACAAAGGCGTTTGCGAAATCGGTCATATCGTCATTTCCCTATCAACTGTGGAATGGCGGTGAATGGATTGTGCCGGATTTTTCAACTTGGACATATCCTTAGCCCCCCAGGAATGATTTGCGGACTTCAGGATTTTCCATCAGAGCCTTGCCTGTATCCGTGAAGCGGTTTTCGCCCTGGACCAGCACATAGCCTTTGTCGGCGATGTTGAGAGCCTGTTTGGCATTTTGTTCAACCATCAAGATGGCAATGCCTGTGCGCGCGACTTCGATAATCCGGTCGAAGAGCTCGTCCATGACGATGGGTGAAACACCAGCGGTAGGCTCGTCCAGCATCAAAACTTTTGGTTGGGTCATCAAGGCTCTGCCAACGGCTACTTGTTGGCGCTGCCCGCCGGAAAGCTCGCCTGCCGGCTGATTTCGTTTTTCCTTCAAAATCGGAAAAAGCTCATAGACCTGCGCCATGGTCGCCTTGATATCATCCTCGCGGATAAAGGCACCCATTTCGAGATTTTCTTCAACAGTCATCGAGGTGAACACATTGCTTGTCTGGGGCACGAAGCCCATTCCCTTGTGAACGCGCGCCTGAGGAGAGAGGGCGGTGATGTCTTCGCCGTCCATGAGAACTTTGCCTCCGCGCAGGTTCAGCATGCCGAAAATCGCCTTCATGGCGGTTGATTTACCGGCACCATTAGGGCCAACAATTACCGCGATCTCGCCTTTTTCGACGCCGATGGTGCAATTGTGTAAAATGTCTGCACCCTTGCCGTAACCGCCCGTCATTCCTTCACCGATCAGAAAACTCATTTTGATTTCCTCGTTTTCTTTTTGGTGGTTGTTCTTGTCTTCGCTGCTGACCTCGTATTTGGCACAGCCTTGGCCTTGGCACGAGAAGATGCATTTGGATCAGCGCTTGAAACGCCCGGCTTGTTCTTCAATCCGGTTCCAAGATAGGCTTCAATCACGTCTTCATTCTGCATGATTTCCTTTGCCTTGCCCTCAGCCAACTTATGACCTTCGGCCATCACAATGACGGGGTCGCAAAGGTCGGATATAAAATCCATGTCGTGCTCAATCATGCAAAATGTATAGCCACGCTCTACATTCAAGCGCTTGATCGCCTGACCAATGGTTTTGAGCAGGGTTCGGTTCACGCCCGCGCCAACTTCATCGAGGAAGACGATCTTGGCATCGACCATCATGGTGCGGCCCAGTTCCAACAGTTTCTTTTGTCCGCCTGAAAGATTGCCCGCCAATTCGTCAGCTACTTGTGGAATTTCGAGAAACTCGATGACCTCATTGGCCTTGGCGCGAATTTCTTCTTCCTGAGCGCGAACCTTTGCCGGACGTATCCAGGCGTCAATCAGGTTTTCCCCGATCTGGTTAGGTGGCACCATCATCAGGTTTTCACGAACAGTAAGCGTAGAAAACTCATGGGCGATTTGGAAGGTTCTGAGCAGGCCTTTGTGAAAAAGCTCGTGGGGCTCAAGACCTGTGATGTCTTCACCATCCAGCAGAACCTTGCCGGTGGTCGGCTTGTAGGCTCCGGCAATGATATTGAAGAGGGTGGTTTTGCCAGCCCCATTTGGACCGATCAACCCAGTGATAGATCCCTTCTTGATCTCCAAAGTAACGCCATCGACCGCTTTGATGCCGCCAAAATGCTTTGAGAGATTCTCAACCTTGATCATGTAGCGGCCCCCGCCGTTATCTGTTCTCGATGTTACAAGAACATTCTTCATGCTGATGCAATTGCGTTGGATGGATACTGCATATTGTCAGCCTGTTTACAACAATGGCCCGAACAGAGCCGGGCCATTGAATGCGTTTTAACCGGGCTTAGCGGTAGCCAACCACGACGATCTTGCCGTCTTTAAAGGCGACTTCGCGGTAGTTACCAGCACTTTCACCAGGGCCGATCAGTTCAACAGCAGATGCACCAACATAGTCGATGTCTGTGCCGGCTTTGATCAGCTCAAGCGCTTTTGCCAGTTCACCCGGGAAGATTTTTTCGCCAGGTGCGTTCGCCACATCCATAACTTTGCCTTTGAGGTCCGCGCTTTCGGCAGAACCAGAAGCTTCCATGGCAAGCATGATCAAAGCAGCAGCGTCATAGCTTTCAGCTGAGAATGCGCCTGTTCCATCGAAACCGGCAGCTTTTGCCATTTCCTGAAATTTCGCAGCACCTTCGCTGTCTGTACCTGGGTTTGCACCATAGGAGTTGTCGAGGCCAGCGCCTAGTTCTGCTGCAATAACGTCACCCACCATGCCGTCTGGCAGATAGAAAGTATCAAATGCACCAGTGTCCAATGCGCTCCGGATAATGCCTTTGCCGCCTTGGTCAGTGTAACCGGCAACAACGAGAACTTCGCCACCAGCTTGTGCCAATGCGCCAACTTCAGCAGAATAGTCGCCTTTGCCGTCTTCGTGAGCTGCAACGATGGTTACTGTGCCGCCTGCTTTTTCAAAGTTTGCCTTGATCGCATCGGATAGACCTTTACCATAATCGTTGTTGGTATAGGAAATCGCGATGGATTTTACGCCTTTTTCAGTCAGAATATCAGAGACAATTTCGCCCTGACGCGCATCAGATGGTGCCGTACGGAAGAACAGGCCATCATCTTCTGCCGTGGAAAGACCCGGTGAAGTCGCTGATGGTGAAATCATCACGATGCCGTTCGGACGGGCAACGTTTTGAAGGATTGCGCCAGTTACGCCTGAGCAGTCAGCGCCCATGATGGCCTTAACGCCTTCAGAGGTGATGATACGCTCTGCGGCAGCTGTAGCAGCGGCAGCGTCTACACAGGTTGAGTCTGCGCGGACAGGTTCCACTTTTACGCCATCAAGCAGTTTGCCTGAATCTGAAACTTCTTTCATGGCCAATTCAGCGCCAGCGCCCATGGCTGGAGTGATTGATTCCAGAGGGCCTGTGAAGCCAAGAATCACACCGATTTTGACGGGTGAGTGACCGGCGGCGAAAGCCGAGCTGGTCAGCATTGTTGTGGCTGCAAGAGCCAAAAGCAGTTTCTTCATAAAGATCTCCCTAAATGTCTTTATTTTTTAATGATGCCAAATTGAGTGCAGGCGCCATACACGAGGAAAAAATCCGTGGTAAAATGTTATTAGGAGATAAAGCCAACGTCAACGGTCGATTTACGTTTAGGTAAACATTGGTGATGATGAGAACTTTTAGGATCGATTGCAGTTTTTTGTACATGAGATTATTGATAATGGCCCATTTTTTCCTGCTCAGGCTTTTTCATGTCCTCTCCCTCACAGTTTGCAATTATGCTTATCCTTGGCGCTGCTTTACTGCATGCTTTGTGGAATGCGGTTGTAAAAGGTTCCGTTGACCGCGCCATCACAATCGGTTTGATTGCCATTGGAAACGCCTTGTTCGGGATTGTTCTGGCGCTTTTTGTAGAGCCCCCGGGACCGGAAAGCTATTTCTACATCGCTTTGACCATCGCAGTTCACCTGCTTTACTTTATATTTCTTATTGCCGCCTATAGGTTAGGTGACTTTTCACTGGTCTACCCTATTGCCCGCGGCATCGCGCCGTTTCTGGTCGCCTGTGGCGGGATGTTCTTTGTCAGGGAATATCTTTCCGGTTTTGCATGGATGGGGCTGATGCTGATCAGCTCGGCGATCAGCATTCTTGTGTTGGCCAAGGGCAAAGTGCCGAGGGATCCAAAAGCCATTGCCGCAGCTTTGCTGACCGGATGCTGTATCGCTTCCTACACCACTGTTGATGGGCTTGTTGTGCGGGCTTCCGGAAGCCCGCTCGGCTATATTGGCTGGTCATTCGGATTACAGATATTTCTTGGCATTGGTTTCTTGATATACAGGCGTGAGTATTTGGTAGAGCTTCCTCGGTCAGCTTATATCGCCGGGATTACGGGAGGCCTGATTTCAGGCCTGGCTTATGCTCTTGCTATATATGCCATGAGCCTAACGACACTCAGCGCAGTATCGGCCATCCGTGAATCCAGTGTTATTATTGCGTCCCTGATTGGTGCAATTTGGTTTGGTGAACGGCCATGGAAGCCAAGACTGTTTGCGGCCGGGTTGGTTGCCATCGGAGTTTTCCTATTAGCGCAGTAGGCTTACAAGTTACGCTTTCAAGTTTTCTCTTGATTTTTAGGTCGCCAGTTGCAATTGATCCAGTGATATTAACGTATACATTATTTGAATTTGTTTTACAGATTGGGTGCGGTCATGGCTGCTTCATATGATATTGCGGTTTTCGACGGTGATGGAATCGGACCGGAAATCATGGCACCCACGCTGCAGGTTCTCGATGCTGTGAACAAGCGCGTTGGGGACGTGTCATTTAAGTATAAACATCTTGATGCGGGGGCTTTGCATTACACGAAGACAGGGGAAGACTTGCCGGAAGCATCCGTTGAAGCGGCAAGGGCTGCCGATGCGATTTTACTGTCTGCGATGGGGCTTCCCGATGTGCGCAAGGCGGACGGTACAGAACTTACGCCGCAAATCAGCATTCGCATCAAGCTAGGGCTTTATGCAGGCGTGCGGCCGGTCAAAATTGTTGCCAACCAACCAACCCCGCTAAAAGATCCAAGGGTTGAAACGGTGGATTTCATATTGGTTCGCGAGTCGACTGAAGGGCTTTTTGCGCACATGAATGAGGGCAAGGTTGTGGACGATCTCTATGCGATCGAAACAATGCGGATCACCCGTAAGACAAGTGAGAAACTGTTTGATTTCTCATTTCGCCTTGCAGAGCAGCGAGCCAAAAAGCTTGGCCGTAAAGGCAAGGTTACCTGTGTCGACAAGGCAAATGTTTTTACTTCGTTTGCCTGGTTCCGGTCCATATTTGAAGAGCGGGCCAAGAAGTTTCCAAACCTGGATCATGATGCTGCCTATGTGGATGCCTTTGCCATGTGGATGGTTCAACGCCCCTGGGATTTTGATGTGGTCGTTACGGAGAACATGTTCGGGGATATTCTATCCGATTTGGGCGCAGGAATTATCGGCTCACTAGGTCTAGCGCCATCTGCGGATATTGGAGACCATAACGCTCTGTTTCAGCCCTGCCACGGCACGGCGCCTGATATCGTTGGCAAGGGTCTGGCAAATCCGATTGCGATGTTCTTGTCAGGCGCGATGATGCTCGACTGGCTCGCCGTGAAGTATGAGGATGCGAAACTTGCAAAAGCGGCAGAATTGTTAAACGCTGCGGTCAATGAGGTAATCTCTTCCGGCGCGGGGCTGACAAAAGACCTTGGCGGCGATTGCGGAACGCAAGGCTGCACTGATGCGGTTTTGAGGAATATTGCTCAAATCGAGCTGATATGAGGGCATTGCATGAGTGATCACTGGGAAGTTTTTGCACTAAAATATGCGGATCAGACCCAACGGGTGAGAGGCAATAATTTTATCGGCGACCCAAATCACAATGCGCCTTATCCGATTGATTTTTATGTCTGGCTGTTGCGCAAGGGCAATCAAACAATTCTGGTTGATACGGGTTTTGATGAAGGCGAAGCGCTTGCCCGCGATAGGCCTATTCTGGATTCGCCAGCAGTTATGGTGAAAGACTTTGGCTATTCGCCGGATGCGATTACCGACATTATTCTTACCCATTTGCATTTTGACCACGCAGGCTCTTTGAAAGCTTTCCCCAATGCCAAGCTTCATGTGCAGGCTAGTGAAATGGAATATGCGACCGGGCCATGCATGTGCCATGACCATATTCGCCAGCCTTTCACAGGGGAGCATATCTGCGACATGGTCCGATCGCTCTATGCGGGCCGCGTCAGTTTTTGCGAAGGCTCCCGGGAAATTGCCCCCGGAGTAGAAGTTCATCTGATCGGGGGGCATAGCAAAGGGCTTCAATGTGTTCGGGTTTTGACCCAGCGTGGTTGGGTCGTGCTTGCGTCCGATGCCAGCCATTTTTATGAAAATTATCAGTTGGGCAAGCCGTTTCCCATTGTTGTTGATATGGAAGAAATGCTGAACGGGTTCAACCGCCTGTATGATCTTGCCGACAGCCCGAACCATATTATCCCCGGTCATGATCCACTGGTTCGGGATTTGTATCCGGGCATTGAAGCGGGAAGCAACAGGATTGTGCAGCTTCACGCGAACCCGAAAAAACTGTTTTAGGAAATTGTCATGTTTGCTGCTTTTGTTACATTCGATGTAAAATCTGAGTCGGTTGATGCTTTTTTACCGCTGATGAAAAAGCAGGCTGAGGCATCCCTGCAAAACGAACCGGAATGCAAGATTTTCGAGATCTGGATTGATGAAAAGAATCCAACTCGGGTGCAATTATATGAGGTTTATTCAGCGCCGGAGGATTTTGATCTTCATCTGGCTTCAGATCACTTCAAGAACTTTGACAAGGCTGTCAGCCCAATGATTTTGGATAAAACCATCACAACTTTTGGCTGGAAGCTCTAAATCAAACCGCCTGACCCCTGGTCTTGATCCTAGCGCTGATAAATTACCGGAAACCAGTCTTCGCGCAGTTTTTGACCTTGTTTCATGTCATGGCCGGGAAAGGGCGGTGATGTGCGGCCGGGGCGCTCCACATAACGGGCATCGTCGCCAACGAGACGCAGGGAAAAAGCGCGACGTCTCTGGGAAGTCTCATTGCCTCTGGCCCCATGCAAAATCTTGAAATGAAAAGCGACGGCATCGCCCGGCTCCATTTCCCATTCGACGATTTTCATGCCTTCAGCATCGGGATCAGGTACCGGAATATAGTTGCTGTCATCGGGGTAAAAATTCTGCTCTGAAAGCCATCTGGTTGGCAAAACCGGCTTGGGCCATTTATGCGAGCCTGCCACACAACGAAGCGAGGCCTTTGTCACCGTGTCAAGCGGCGACCAGAAGCTGACATTCTGATCACCCTCTACGAAGTAATAGGGGCTATCCTGATGCCAAGGCGTTGGCTTGGATGTGCCGGGTTCTTTCACCAGAACATGGTCATGGAACATCTGAACACTTTTGGAATTCATTAGATCAGCGGCCACTTCTCCGGCGGCAGATTGTTCAACAACATCAACAAATTGGGGGATTCTGTTCCAGTTGCAGTAATCATCAAAGAAGCGCCCGCTATCGCCGGGTTTCAAATTCTCGGCCGCGTATGGCCCGGGATTGGACATATTATACTCGATCCCGTCACGTAGAGCCTCGACTTGGCCGGCAAACAATCCCCTGATCAGCACAACGCCGTCGCTCTGATAGGTTTCAATATCCTGGCTGCTAATCAGTGGATGCATTTGTGGGTCTCCTTGATTGATTGGGGGTAGACAAAAGCAATCGAATGATCAATTGAAAATTCGGGCCTGACCCTATATCCGCATCCTATATCTCTTGGCGTGTCGTTCGATCTGGATTTGCCAAAGTTCATGTTGAATACGATGATCACAAAAGAAGCAAATTGACAGAGGCAAATTGAATGAGCTTGAAATTCGGCCCCAGCATTCTAGCAATTCCCGGCCCATCCGTTATGCCAGAACGAGTGCTTTCTGCAATGCATCGGGCATCTCCTAATATCTATGAAGGCGAGTTGGTAGACCTGACGGCGACCATTTATCCCGATTTGAAAAAAGTGGCGCGTACGGACGGCAAAGTAGCAGTCTATATCTCCAATGGCCATGGGGCCTGGGAGGCTGCCCTGCGCAATACCGTTGTTGAGGGTGACAAGATTCTGGTGATTGTAACGGGCCGATTTGCTGCCAATTGGGGGATTATGGCCAAGAGCCTGGGTATTGAGGTTGAGGTGATGGATTTTGGCATGCATTCAGATGCGGACCCGGAACAATTGCGCCAGCGTTTGGATGCGGACAAATCCCATGAGATCAGAGCGGTACTTACGGTTCAAACGGATACTGCCACATCCGTTTTGAATGATATTCCGTCCCTTCGTGCGGCTATTGATGCGGCCAATCATCCGGCTCTTTTTCTGGTCGATTGTATCGCAAGTCTGGGATGTGACCGTTACGAGATGGATGACTGGGGAGCGGACGTTACCATTGCAGCCTGTCAAAAAGGCTTGATGACGCCAGCTGGCATATCCTTTCTTTTTATGAATGAGAAGGCTGTTGAAGCTTCCAATCGGGCCAAACCTGGAGAATATCTGGACTGGAAACCGCGGATTGATCCGCAGATGTTCTATCAAAGATTTTGCGGGACAGCGCCCACCCAACATTTGTTTGGGCTGCGGGAGGCATTGAATATCCTTTTATATGAAGAGGGGATTGAGGCCGTCTGGAAGCGCCATGAAACGATCGCCCGGGCCTATTGGGCTGCCATTGATGCCTGGGGCGCAGACGGCGAGTTTGGTCTTAATATTTCAGATCCAGCGAAGCGTTCAAGGGCCGTTTCATCAGTATTTACTGGCACAGGCGAGGCGACTGCGCTTCGCAATTGGACGGAGGTGAATGCAGGCGTAACGCTTGGAATTGGCCTTGGGTTTGGCGACAAGGATTCGGTTGAATATAACAGGCGCTTCAGGATCGGCCATATGGGACACAACAATATTCCGATGGCAATGGGTGTTATCGGAACGATAGACAGCGGCTTGAAAGCATTGGATATCCCACACGGTGAGGGCGCAATGGAAGCTGCGTCAGCTGTGTTTGCATCGTATTTCAAGGCTTGAGTTAGTTCAGGAAGTAAAAACAGGCATTAGTCGGTCACGCAGTATAGATCATGCAAGGTTTGCAATACGGTTTCGACTTCTTTGCCCAAAAGGGAATAATAGATGGTTTGGCCGTCACGGCGGGTTTGAACCAGCATTGTTTCGCGAAGCTTTTTCAAATGATGGGACATGGCTGGCTGTGACAAACCGACTTTATCAGCCAGGTTAAGCACGCTTTGCTCTCCCTCCAGCAAAATGCACAAAATGCGCAACCGCATGGGCTGGGAAAGCATGCCCATCAAATTGGCCGCCTGGTCCATTTTCGCTTCGAGTACATTAATATTGATATTCATATATCTGCAACCTTGAATATTAGAATTTATTTATATACATAATGCTTTGATATTTGCAACATGGATTAGCTTTCGGACCTTTTGTGAGATTATCAGTCCCGAATGGAATTCGAATTGGAGTTTAGTATGGAAACCGAGTTTACCCCTTTACTATCGCTTGCAGGGGGCGTTCTGATTGGCGTCGCTGCAACACTTTTAATGGCCTTGCATGGGCGCATTGCAGGAATGACCGGTATTTTGACCGGTATTATCCCGCCCGTATTGGCTGATTGGCCTTGGCGCGTCGCGTTTTTGGCAGGCGCAATTCTGGCGCCTATGATCTTTGTAATGAGTGGCGGATCGATTCCCTTTGCCGTTCCGGTGTCGACCAATCTGCTCGCCTTTGGCGGTTTGATTGTTGGCGTTGGTGTGTATTTTGGTTCCGGTTGCACCAGTGGTCACGGGGTTTGCGGCATGGCAAGATTTTCAATCCGCTCGTTCGTAGCTACCGCCAGTTTCATGGCGGCTACATTCGTCACTGTTTTTGTCGTTCGTCACATGATTGGAGCATAATCATGGTTAAGCTTTTATCTTCTCTCATAATTGGCGCAATTTTCGGTATCGGTATTGCGCTGTCCGGCATGGCAAACCCGGCCAAGGTTCTCAATTTTTTCGATGTTTTCGGCACCTGGGATCCCAGCCTTATCTTTGTGATGGGCGGGGCGATGATCACAGCAATGATCGGATATCGTGTCGTCTTCGGAAAACAGTCCAAGCCTTTGTTTGAGCCAAGCTTTCTTGTCCCAACCAATAAGGACATTGATACACGTCTGGTGATGGGGTCATCTTTGTTTGGCATTGGCTGGGGTATTGCAGGCTTTTGCCCAGGTGGCGCAATTCCGGCTCTGGGTTTGGGTTATCAGGAAACGCTGATCTTTGTAGGTGCGATGATCGCCGGTATTGTTTTGGCGAGATTTGCGAACACAAGACTGCAAAAAGCAAAATCCGTTACCGCTTAACCGGATAAGCACGAGTCCGGAGATGGTTTTTCCGGACTCTCCTTGGTCTCAGCCTAGATGGCAAAATTGAAGAAGTTATAAGAATGCTGGCGAAAGTAATCGGGACCAAGCTTTGAAAAAACTTCCCTTAATCATGGTCGCTCCGAACGGAGCGCGCCGTACAAAGTCTGATCATCAGGCAATTCCGGTCACCCTTTTAGAATTGGTTGAGACTGGCCGTGCATGTTTTGAGGCCGGCGCGGGGGCTATGCATGCCCATGTTCGAGATGAAGCCCAGCAGCATGTTTTGGACGCGGGGCTTTATCGCGAATTGATAACCGAGATGCGGCTGCATGTTCCTGAATTGGCGGTTCAGATAACAACAGAAGCCGTAGGGCGCTATTCATCGGCACAACAACGCAAACTGGTTAGGGATGTTGAGCCGGAAGCTGTTTCTGTTTCTATGGTTGAAATGTTGTCCGATGGAAATGAGAAAGAGGCCAGGGCCTTTTACAAGTGGTGCGCGCAAGCAGAGGTCTGTGTTCAGCACATACTCTATTCCAGCCAAGAACTACTGAAGTTTATCACACTGGCCAAGGGTGGGTTTTTTTCGACGGAAACACCGCAACTGCTTTTCGTTTTGGGAAGGTATGCCAAAAATCAGGAAAGTGACCCTGAAATGCTGGATCCTTTTTTGCAAACGCTTGAAGCCAGAGGTTTTGCTTCTGATTGGGCCGTTTGTGCTTTTGGCGAAGCCGAAACCTCTTGTGCTTTGAAAGCTATTGAATTGGGCGGAAAGTGCCGTGTCGGATTTGAAAACTCATTGTGGAATTCTAATGGTCAACTAGCAGGCAACAATGCCGAAAGAGTTGCCGAGATTAATTCATTGGTGAACATTTGTGAGCTGAATTTGTAGAGCAGCTCACAAAATGATCGTGCGGGAACCCACAATCCCCTGACTGTTTCGGAGGATATTTCTAGAAATATCAAATAGTTAGAGTATATGGTGTGTAAACTTAGTGTAGATGAAAAGGAAATGCTGCGGATAAACATACTTATCCATATGGATAGATCGTTAGGTTCCAACTCCAATTCTATACTGTGATATTTCAAGTCTGATAAATTGCTTCTGATCTTTGTGGCTTGATCTGCAATATATATATAATTTAAAAATAGAAGTTGTCTTCTGTTAAAAAAACAGTTTTTATAAATTGATCTTTTATTAGTCAATTTAAATTCTGTGTTTTAGTGCTGGGGATATTATGAAATTGAACATTAAAAACAGTGGCTTATCGATTTTACTTGGCAGTTCCATGTTAATCCAGGGCTGTTCGACCACATCAGAAAGCAGTAAACCGGTCAAGCAAACGGCAGTGGATCGCGCCATTGGAAAATGTGTTGGTAGTGTTGCCATTAGCACGATTGGCGGGGCCCTGATTGGGGCCGCATTTGGTGGCCAAAGCGGAGCAAGGCAGGGCGCAGTTGTGGGAGCGGTAGTTGGTGTGGGACGTTGTGTCGTTTTGCTTGATCTGGCGGCAGATGAGGATAAACGGCAGCTTCAGGCAGCCGAGTTGGCGGCTCTGGAGCTGGATCAAACGAGAACCAGTTCGATCATAACAAAATCCGGCAAGTCAGCTCAGTTGACTACAAAAGTGACGCCAGCGCCTCCGCCAGCCAAGGCTAAACCCAAACCAAAAAAGGTCGCAAAGAAAGCTGAGCCTGAAGTTAAAAAGCCTGCTCCTGATGTGTCTGAAAATGCTGAAGATACGACTGAGGAAGCTGTATTGACTGCGGAAAGTCAATCTGATCAGCAGCAAGGCGCCAATCTTGTTGAAGCAAAATCTGCGGGCGCTTCTGAGCAGGTAGATGAGGCTTCCACAATATCTGAACTGGCATATTTCGAGGAAAAGCCGGATACGACGGTTTGTCGTTTCACTGAATTGTTTATCAGTATCGATGGCAAAACGGCAGATACTGACAAACAGAAATGGTGTCGTGGGGGGGATGGCAGCTGGCAACCGGTAGAAGGTTGATTTGCGTCGGCAATGAGTTCGGAGCTAACTATTTTCAAAATTGCTGCTGCTGAGCGAAATGCCATCTATCGTTCAACGTGACACCACAAGTGCCCAATCCTAGCGTGGCTCTATTGCTCTGGTGATGACTTCATCATCATCATTGGTTTTATCACGGAGATTTTCACCCAAAGCGGAAATTGAGAAGGGTCTTGCGACGATTATGGTTGTATTGTCTTGTCCCGGAGAGTTTTCAGCCTCAATGGCGTCCAGCAGCGTTTTGCATAAATGTTCGGCACTGCCGTTTGCGTTTCTTAAAAGCAATTCACCTATTTTTTCCGGCGCAAGCGTTTCAAGGCCGTCACTGGCCAGCAAGATCAGATCGTCACTACCCACTTTCCATGGTGTTCTCGATATATCAACTCTTCCAACGGGGTCGCCCGTCAGGGCTGATAGCAACGCGTTACGTGATGGGCTGTTCAGTGCTTCCTCGCGAGTTATTTCACCCCGTTTGGCGGCGGCGTCCAATTGAGGCGCCATGGAATGATTAGCGTTTAGGCGTTTTACCGACGATCCGCTCACCTGATACAGGATCGAATCCCCGACGCTGATCCAATGCAGCTGGTCGCCGTCCAACTCCAAACCTACCAAAGTAGTTCCCATTCCATTAGCTTCAGGGTTGGTCGTGATATGGTTTACAATTGCACGATTGGCGGCGTCCAATGCCTGAAGAAATTGCGAGTGCGGTACATTGCCAGACTTTCTGATTTCATCCCTGAATGCCTCGACAGCCAGCTTTGATGCTACATCACCAGCCGCATGTCCACCCATTCCATCTGCAAGAATACAGACAAGCTGATGGCATTCCGCATTTGGTGGAATGATCTTGTAATAGTCCTCCTGGTAATTTCGTTTACCTTGAGTTTGGTCGCCTGACCAACAGACTGTCTCGGTCATCAGGTTTCAGACTTTTCCCATTTGAAATCTTCACCGCACAATGGAACAAACAAAAGTTTTGAAGAGCCAATTTCTATTTCATCGCCGCGTTTCAGTTCTTGTGGAGCAAGGACAGGGGCTCCGTTAAGCCGTACCAGGTTGGACTTACCCCCATGTTGTATGTAAAAGTCCAGCTGCTTTTCGTCGAAAACGATATAGGCATGGGCTTCCCTTGAAATCGCTGTGTCGCCGAAATCCAGCGATATTCTTTCGTTTTGTCCCCTGCCGATGCTGTTCATTCCGTAGTAGATTTCCCGGGTGCAGCCGCGGCCAGGACCTTCGGTAATGACCAGCCAACCAGCCGCGAGTTCGAACGACATGTCCTGGGCGTGGTTGCCAGTCTCACCCTGTGCCTGGGGATTACTGGAGATTATCCGGGTGGAGGGATCATTGTTGGAAACGTGATTTCCGCCGGAAGAAGTTTCGCCGCCGATGACGCGAGTTGAGTCTGAAACCTCGGGTGTTTTTTGTTCTTGATTAGGGCGTATGATACGCGTTGGATTTTCGTTACTCATTGATTGAGTCTCCCATTGGACTAAAACTAATTCATTCACATCTTTTTATGAGGTTTGATAGCGCAACCTGACTTCACCCATCTCTATCAGATCACCCGCTTTCAATTGGGCTGATGCAACTTTTTGGCTATTCACATAAATGCCGTTTGTCGTATCAAGATCGTGGATGGTGGGTTGGCCTTCCGGTGATACATGCACATGAGCATGGTGGCGGTGAACTGAATCATTCGACAACTGAAAATCATTGTCGGAATGGCGCCCTATCGAAACAGAGTAAGACTGAATTTGATATTTGGTTGCTTCATTGCCGACGATTTCAAAGTAACCAAAGGCACCGACGCCTCCTGCGGATATCGCGCGAGTAGCCAGTTCCGGATTTTCGGCAAAACTATCATCGATGAGACCAGTTACAGGCTCCTCATCCATAAAATCTGTTTCGAATATTTCGTCTTTTTTGCGCATGGAAACGGCCGCTAAAATTCCGCCAATCAAAAGAAGCGGAATTGATAGCAAAAGGGTAGCCATTATCGAATTGGCATTGGCCCATTTTGATGCTCCAGGAGAGATGAAACTAAAAATTTTGTAAATATTGCCGATGAACGTGTCCGGCTCTGGTTCGATTTCAGCGGGCAAGGCTGCCACAGAAACCGTTTGGCTTGCCGATACTGTGTTACCATCCGGCATGGTTAGGGCGAGGTTGATGTCCACGTCCCCGGATTGATCTTCCAGGTTCGCAACAACCGTACCGCCATTTTCAAGATATCTGTTTAGATTTGCTACGAATTCGTCTGGCAATCTTTCGGACCCAATGACTGATTGGTATGCGCCATTGGTTTCTTCAGCGAGCCTTCGGACTTGCTGCAAATTGGTGCTTTCGGCATCAGCATATCCAAGGCCGATGATGATCACGCCAGCATCGCGGGCGGCCTTCACGACGTCCTCACGAGAATAAGCTGTATCTTCTGCTTCTCCATCGGAAAATATGACCAGAGCCTTTCTGTCCGCTTGCACTGATGCAAGTCGTTTTACGGCCTCAAGGGATGCGGCAAAAAACTCGGTGGTCACACCAGTTGCCTTTATGGAAGAAAGGCGAGCGTCAGTGTTGTTATGTACAGCTGCGATAGGCAAAATCATTTCCATTCCACTGGAAAACGAGGCCACACCAACAAGCCGCCTGTCATTGGAATTGCGAACTTGTCCTGCAACGAGTTCTGCGTTTCGAGTTACAATGCTCTGGCGTTTCGGGTTTGAAGTATCGATCAGATACAGCCAGGCTGACTTTTGTTCGTCAGAACCGAAAGGTTTGAAAGATGAATCTTTCAATGGGTCTCCATTTGCAGACAACACAAATGATTCTGGTGGCATTGGATCGCTGGACCGGAAATCACAAGAAACGGTTCTAGGTACGGCCTCATTATCGACTGTGCAATTGCTTTGCACCTCAGCGGACGATGCTTGTCCGGCAACAAGTAGAAAAAAGGCTCCTGCAATTGTCCCAAGTAAACTGGTTTTTGTGGAACTTTTAAACCCGATTGTTTTGTCTGTAAAAATCATCTCATTTCCCCCGGAAAATCAGTATTGTCGTAAATTTTCTTCAAAATAAGTTCCTTTAGTTGCCAGCATATTGCCCGTCCGAGCCCATTCGCACAAGCCAAACATCCGAACTTCCTGCGCCTGAACTGTCGGTTGACCCGGTCAACATGATGGAATTATCTGCCAAAAGCGCCATATCCTGGATTGTATCCCAACCCGCCCCGCCGACTACCCGCTCCCACAATACCCGGTTTAATTGGGAGTCATATTTTCTGACCCATCCGTCGGTTTGACCGGCGCCACGTGAAGATGTGTAGCCAGCGACCAAAATCCCGCCATCGTCAGCAATGACCACACTTGTCAAATGGTCATCCTTGGCTTCTGCTAAGACTTTTGGCGGCATTTTACCGTCTTCAGTGAGGCGCATTATCATGCCGTCGACGGTCCCGGTCCCAAAGCTTTCGGTTTGACCGACTGCAACAATTTGACCGTCAGGGGGGGCTATTACTGCGCTAAATGTATCACGGCTTGCGCCTCCGGGGCTGCGATCCAGAATTGAGCTTCCATCAGAGGCCTGTTTCAACAGCCAGAAATTGTTGCCTCGATCGCCAGCAAGCACCAATTCGCCTCCAGATAATTTTGCCAAGGAGCGGAAAGCGTCATTTGCGGGCCCTCCGAAAATTCGCTCCCATTGTTTATCGCCAAATCCATTAAGTGAGACGAGCCAGCCGTCGTCGTTTCCGTTGGGGCCTGAGGCAGTGTATCCTGCTGCTAAAACACTTCCGCTTTCTCCATTTTCCAGAGCAAAAATTCCGCCTCCGGTGCCGCTATCAACTGTTTTTGCCCATTTTTCATTTCCCGACGCATCCATCCGAACAATGTAAGCCTGGTCAACACTGGAAGTTCCTGACCTTGTCACGCCAGCAGCAATAATTGCACCATCAGGTAGAATGATCAAATCATGGAATATCTGGCTTCCATTTTTCCCGAATTCAGCTCGCCACTTTTCCCGGCCAGCTAATGAAAATGCTTGGACAAGGGCCTGTACGCCGTATTCACCCGACGTGGAGGTAGCTCCAGCAATAAGGATTGTGTCTTTCGATATAGCAACTGCGTTGGCCTTTTCCGCACCGGTTGTTCCCACTGAACGCGACCAAGGTTGGGTGAAGGGACGCCTAGCAGAGCTGGCAGCCTCACGATGGGGAGAGTCCGGGTGTTTGCGAATAAACTCATCATAGGCAGCCAGACTGTCTTCTTTGATGGTCTTTGCCCAATCGGCCTCTGCGCTATCGAGCGAATTTTGCTGCAAAAGGTAAAGTCCACCGCCGCCAATAGCTGCCAAGATTGCTATTCCCGCTGCAATTTTTCCGATACCGGAACCTTTTCGATTACTTCTGACTTTTGGTTTGGCAGGCTTGGATTGAGATGCCGCTGCTGCGGGCTCATTTCCGAGCAACATGCTTCGCCATTGCGGCAGGCTTTGGGGGCGGCTTTTGACCTGAGGAGACAGGCCGTGGG
>JBAUHS010000028.1:0-8364 GCA_049680405.1 Salaquimonas sp.
CGATTTAAAGCGGATCAGAAATCGGGCATTTTGTTTGGGCGCGAGCGTTGGGGCCTCAATAATGATGAAATCGCCCTTGCTGATGAGATCGTTACTTTTCCGGTCAATCCTGCTTTTGCCTCGCTCAACATTGCCCAAGCAGTCTTGTTGATGTCTTATGAATGGTTGAAAACAGCAGACCGTGATTTGTCGATTGAGGCTTTTTCGGTTGATGAACGCCCGGTGGCTGATCGAGAACATCTGGTGGGCTTGATGGATCATCTGGAGTCTGCTCTTGACAAAACAGGTTATTTTTATCCTCCCGCAAGACGGGATAGGATGGCTCAAACTGTCCGCAATATTTTCGTCCACATGAAGCTGAAAGATCAGGAAATACAGACCTTGCGCGGTATTGTCTCAGCACTAGAGGGTAGACATCTCGACCGACAAAAATGATCATGCTCTGAATTATATTTCGCACCTAATCAGGAAGTTTATGAAAAAGATCATCATTGGAATTGTTGCGATTATCATCCTTCTGGGTAGTTTTATGGCATTCAAAATGTTGCAATCTCCGCCTGATGATCTTGATTTGCGGACAGAACATCTTAGCGAAAACGGGTTATATCTGGTTTCGTTCGTGCCGGAGAAGGGCGTTCCGCGGGAGGGACCAATTCATGCCTGGCTTGCAACTATCAAAACGAAAACTGGTAAGCTGGTAGCAGGCGCGACAGTGACGCTTGATGGGGGGATGCCGCAACATGGTCACGGCTTGCCGACTTCGCCTTCGCTTGAAGATGAAATTGCCCCGGGCGTTTACCGCATTGACGGTGTAAAATTTTCGATGTCCGGTTGGTGGGAGTTTAAGCTTGATATCGAAAGTGAAGACGGAACTGATCGTGCCGTATTCAACGTGGTTTTGGATTAGTTCTGATGGAGAGGCCCGACCAAAAAATCTGTGCGAAATGGTGGGCAAAGAAACTTATTTTTCTGTGTGCAATGACCGTATCTGCATTGCTGGCAGGTTGTAGTGAACCCAATTTGACGCCTTATGACATGAAGCGGGCAAGGGAGTTTGTTTTATCGTCTTTGCCTGCCGTACCAGATGACCCGTCCAATCGCTTTGCGAATAATCCCAAGGCTGCGGCGTTTGGCGAAATTCTGTTTTTCGATACTAATCTGAGTTTCAATTCGAATATTGCTTGCGGCACTTGTCATCAGTCTGACAATGAGTTTCAGGATAGCCTGCCTGTCGGCATGGGGATGGAGAGACTTGAACGGCGAACCATGCCTGTGATGGGAGCGCAATGGGGACAGTGGTTTTATTGGGATGGCCGAAAGGACAGCCAGTGGAGCCAGGCCCTTGAGCCTTTTGAAACGACAGCTGAACATGGCATGACCCGGGATATGGTGGCCCGGGAAGTCCTGACGCGTTATCGCAATGAGTATGAAACCCTGTTTGGTGATGCGCCGGATGTTGCCCGATGGCCATACCGGGTTTCACCCATTGTTGCGGGTGATCCTATGAAAGACTGGCAGCAAACGCCGCCGGAAATTCGTGAGGAGATCAATGTCGTTTTCTCCAATATTGGCAAGGCGATTGCGAGCTTTCAACGGGGGCTGGTGCCTACGGAAAACCGTGTTGACAAGTTTTTTGAAGCGCGTCTTGCGGGCAAAGAAATCACCGATGATTTTAAATTGACCCCGGACGAGATTGAAGGATTCAAGCTTTTTACAGGAAAAGCGAAATGCGATAACTGCCATAGCGGACCGCTATATACGGATCAGTTTTTTAACAATACAGGCGTTCCCATTGCAAATCCGGATAAGCCAGATTTTGGCCGGGCTGCTGTTGTTTTGACTTTGAAAAATGATCCGTTCAGTTGCCTAGGGAAATATAGTGATGCCAGTCCAGATGAGTGCCGCGAGTTACGGTTCATGTCTGATGATCCTGAGTTTTTCGAAGGTGCATTCAAGACCCCCGGTCTTCGCAATGTTTCCAAGCGACCGCCTTACATGCATGCGGGGCAGATTGGGACATTGGAAGAGGTGATCAATCATTACGTAAATCGCCCGGACCCGTTTTCCACTTTGCCTGAAATTCTTGCGAAATACAAAGATCATGGTGACCATACTGCAGTACCAAAGATCAATTTGAACGAGGAAGAAAAATCACAATTGCTCGCGTTTTTAAAGGCATTGTAAGTCGTTACATTCATGAGCCTCCGCCATGTTTGGTTGACGCTATGTTTAAGAAAACGAGTCTTTCAAAGACGGTGTTGACCATCCATATTCCAATCAAAGGAATATGAAATGAAACAGCCTTCCATCTTTATTTCCCACGGCGCGCCAACCATTGTTATTGATGGCTCGCAAATCAGTGTGGCTATCCGCGAATTGTCATCGCAATTTGCAAAACCTGACGCCATTGTAATTGCATCGGCTCACTTTGAAACCAATATTGTTGAGGTGGTCAGTGATCCTGCACCGGATATGCTTTATGATTTTGGTCCCTTTGATCCGCGTCTTTTTGAAATGGACTATCCTGCAAAAGGCTCGCCGGTTATTGCCGGGCAGGTTTTGCAATTATTAAAGCAAGCGGGAATTAATTCACAACCAAATTCAAAACGCCCTTATGACCACGGTATTTGGACGCCCTTGATGCTGGCATTTCCAGAGGCGGATATTCCCGTGGTTCAGATATCTGTTCAGCCTTCCAAAGATGCAAATCACCATTTCAAAATTGGTAAAGCGCTTTCAGGCCTCAGGGACAATAACATCCTTGTTATTGGCTCCGGACACATTACCCATAATTTGCGGGCCGTGTTTAATGCGATGCAGGGGCGAGTTTTGGATCCGGAGATGAAAGCAAAAACAGATCAGTTCGTTGGCTATATGGAGCAAAACCTCGTTGAAGGAAATTGTGAGGCTTTATTAGACTGGGAACAGGGCGCTCCTTTTGCGCTCGAAAATCATCCGACGCCGGAACATTTCATGCCGTTGTTTATTGCTTATGGTGCTGGCGGGGAAAACACTCGGGCAACACTTCTGCATCGCTCTACGCAATATGAGTTATTCGTCTCGGACATCTGGCGATTTGATTAAACTTGTGCACCGCAAAGCTGGAGCCTAGCGGCGGGCGATTTTTCGTCCCTCATTTTCTTCGATCATGGCATAAATATATTCAAGCGCCGGAACATAAATATTCTTAGGTGGCTTGATGCCAACACTTTGGGCCATGCGGGTCATGAAGTGGTTGCAGTTATAGGCAAACAATAAATAACTAGGTTTTTCAACCCGGGCTTTTTGAACTTCTTGAAGTAGTTTTTCATATCGCTGGGCATTTAAAGATACGCGGTAGGCTGTTTGCGGTCTGATTCTGCAATCATCGGTATGCGGATCCAATATACCTGGCATTGGAATGCCTGATGCAAGTGCAGCTCCAGCATAACCGCCGAACGGAGCAAGCATAATCAGTTTTTCATCAAGGATTTGACCGTCCGCTCCAAGGCGGCCATAGGCAACATAGGTATGCCCGACAGGAAGCAAAGGCGTATGGCGCATGCGTATTTCGATATAATAAGGATCGCCAGGGTTGATATTTCTTGCGCTGATTTTCTTCGGCTTGGGCCCCCGACCAGATTTGCATTGGCCATGCTCAATACTTGCATAAAGCAAAGGGATGCGAGCCTCAGCAGCGGCCTCCAACGGGTCAATTGCTGGTGTGCTTTCTGAGCCAATGGCAAAACCAGATGATTGCTCCAATCCGCCTATTGGTTGATTTGTCGGGCTGACAATAATTGCATCATTGTAGTCAGCAGCAGGTGATGATTGATCTATGTTCGCATAAGCCAGAGAGGTCTCTTCGGTTGCGATAGCTGGGGCAGGCGGTGGTGAGAGCATCAATGGCGCATTGAGATCATTTGTTGTCGACGCTATCACCGTTGAAGCCTGAATCGGCGATTGGCTTAAACTTGCATCAGATTGTGTGAGCGGATCAGGCTGTATGATGGGCTGCGCAGCAGGCTGAGCCAATGATTTCAATTCGGCAGTGTCAACGGGCTCAATCAGTGAATTGTCAGGCGATGTTTGTTGGGTTGTTTTGGCGTGCGCCGTTTCACGGCTTGTTGTTTCTAAATAAGATGAAGGCCCGCCAACACAACCAGGGAAAATCATTGTCGCCAAGACACACACTAAAAACTTGGCGTGCCCTTTTCTAGGCACCTTTTCGGAAGCATTGACTTCTTGATTATGTGGTTGAGTTCCGTGTCTCACGAAGTTCTTTCTGTATTATGCATATTTCCAAATAATGGAACAATCACTCAACATTCTCTGGCACTTTAATACTGCAGGCGAGCAAGGCTGACAAATCACAGTTTATAGCGTTTGCATTCAATGCCGCCGTTAGTGCCATCCTTCATCTAAATCTAAAATATGGCAAAACGATTGGGCGTGAATAAAGTTGAAGCGCTAATTTATTGAAAAATCAAAGGAAAAAGGCTTCCCTATGGGAAGCCTTTTGGTCAGCCTGATGGTGTTTTGGGTAATGAAAGCAATGCGTTAGGCGGTGGCTTTGCCCTGAATAGGAATCCCTTTTTCAACAAGGTGTGATTGTAATTCACCCTGCTGGAACATCTCGCGGACGATATCGCATCCTCCGACAAATTCACCTTTGACATAAACCTGCGGCACGGTTGGCCAATTCGAATAATCTTTGACGCCTTGGCGAAGGTCTTCATCGGCCAAGACATTTATGCCTTTATAGTCAAGGCCAAGATAGTTCAAAATCTGAACGACCTGACCGGAAAATCCGCATTGCGGAAAGTCGGGAGTGCCTTTCATGAAGACCACTACATCGTTGTTTTTTACTTCGTTTTCGATGAATTCGTTCATTCCGCTCATTTGATTGTTCCTATCTTGAAGGATCGCTGAATTGCTTTGGCTTTTATATCGTGCATCAACAGCAATGAATCAAGGCTGATTTACCAGTTTGACCGTCAGCTGAAGAAAAAATACCAAATCAACAATATCCAGAATAATGCCGTACCAAGCCCGATCCAGAATATTCGATCCTTGTAGATCGGGCTTTCGACAAATTTGGGAACTTTGTCGAGGCCGGATTTTTTCTCGCCGGGTTTATTACTCTCGGTCATGTTGCCAGGTTACTCCGGCGCGCTTGTTTGCAAAGCGAGGGCATGCAAAACGCCGCCCATATTGCCTTTAAGGGCATCATAAACCAACTGATGCTGCTTAACCCGGGTAAGGCCGCGAAAGCTCTCGGAGACTACTTCTGCCGCATAGTGATCGCCGTCACCTGCCAGATCGTCAATTTTCACCTTGGCGTCAGGAATAGCATCTTTGATCATTTTCTCGATTTCTGAAGCGCTCATTGGCATTGGGATCGTCCTCGTTTTTCTCGTAATTGTTTATTCGGCTGCGATAGCGCTGGATTGCGCATTTTCCATGTATTCAGGAAACCATGATTCATGGGTTTTGCGCAATTCTTCAACAGATATGGATATCAGATCATCGATGATCAAGCTGTTGCCGTTAACTTCGCCGAGTTTCAGACAGGAGATACCGGCACCTTCTGCATTTGCAAGAAACAGTGAGACATTTTCCTGGGAGACGTTGCAGATATAGCGGGCCTGATCTTCACCGAACAATGCCGCATGGGGAGTTGCGCTATCATGTGAGATGGTCATGCCTTTGCCGGAGGCCATCGCCATTTCAGCCAAAGCGATGGCAAGTCCACCATCAGAAATATCGTGACAGGCTGTTATATAGTCTGAGTGGATTGCTGCCCGGACATAATCACCCCGGGCTTTTTCCATCATCAAATCGACTTCCGGTGGTGGACCATCTTCACGGCCAAGGCATTCGCGGAGATAGATACTTAGACCCAGATGCTTTGCTTCCGTACCGATTAGAATAACGGCGTCACCTTCATTGGCCCCGCCAATTGTTACGGTTTTTGATTGATCAGGGATCAGTCCAACCGCAGCAATGGTCGGCGTGGGCAATATCGCTTCGCCATGGGTCTCATTGTACAGCGAAACATTGCCTGAAACGATCGGCATTTCCAGTGCTTCGCAAGCCTCGCCTATACCTTTGATAGCAAATACCAGTTGGCCCATGATTTCGGGTTTTTCCGGATTGCCGAAATTCAAATTGTCGGTTGTTGCCAAAGGCTCAGCGCCAACTGCCGTCAAATTGCGGTAGCACTCGGCAACAGCCTGTTTGCCACCTTCTTGAGGGTTGCCTTCACAATAGCGTGGTGTGACATCAGAGGTGAAGGCGAGGGCCTTGTTGGAGTTTTCGATACGAACAACCCCCGCATCGCCGCCGGGGCGCTGAAGTGAATTACCTTGAATATAGGTATCATATTGCTCCCAGACCCAGCGTCGAGAGCAAAGATCAGGTGAGCCTAGCATAGTGAGCAGCGCATCGTTGTAATCGCTTGGAGCCTCCACATCGCTAGGGTTTAGAGGCGAACGCTTGCCCGGTTCAATCCAAGGGCGATCATATTCGGGCGCTTCATCTCCCAATTCCTTGATTGGCAGATTTGCCACTTCTTCGCCCTGATGCAATACGCGGAAACGCAAATCATCGGTGGTCTTGCCGACGATGGCAAAATCCAGGCCCCATTTGATAAATATGGCTTTGGCCTCTTCTTCCTGTTCAGGGCGGAGGACCATCAACATACGTTCCTGACTTTCAGAAAGCATCATTTCATAGGCGGTCATGCGTTCTTCACGGCAGGGAACAAGGTCGAGATCAAGTTCTACACCCAAACCGCCCTTGGCGCCCATTTCTACAGCAGAGCAAGTTAGGCCAGCTGCGCCCATGTCCTGAATGGCAATCACGGCTCCTGAAGCCATCAGTTCCAGGCATGCTTCGAGCAGACATTTTTCGGTGAAAGGGTCGCCAACCTGAACGGTTGGGCGCTTTTCTTCAATACTGTCGTCAAATTCAGCCGAAGCCATGGTTGCGCCGCCAACGCCATCGCGTCCGGTTTTTGCGCCTAGATAAACGACAGGAAGGCCAACGCCTTTTGCTTCGGATAAAAAAATCGCATCAGTCTTGGCGATGCCAGCAGCAAACGCATTGACCAGAATATTGCCATTATAGCGCGGGTGAAAATTGACCTCGCCGCCTACGGTCGGGACGCCGAAAGAGTTACCGTAACCGCCAACACCGGCGACCACACCTGAAACCAGATGGCGGGTTTTGGGATGATCCGGGCTTCCGAAACGAAGAGCATTCATCGCTGCAATCGGCCTTGCACCCATGGTAAAAACATCACGCAAAATACCGCCAACACCAGTTGCAGCGCCCTGATAAGGCTCAATGTAGGATGGGTGATTGTGGCTTTCCATTTTGAAAACCACGCAATCGCCATCACCGATATCGACTACTCCGGCGTTTTCGCCGGGACCTTGGATCACTCTCGGGCCAGTTGTTGGAAGCGTTTTGAGCCATTTTTTCGAAGACTTGTATGAGCAATGCTCGTTCCACATGGCGGAGAAAATGCCAAGCTCAGTAAAACTGGGTTCGCGGCCAATCAGGTCCAGAATACGCTGATATTCATCAGGCTTCAGTCCGTGGGCAGCAATCATTTCTTCTGTGATGGGGTGGGTATTGTTAATGGTCATTGCGCAAAACCTGACAGATATGAATGAACTTGTTCTTAGTGGATCAGACCTGACTTTTGTACTGTAAAGTTGGCTTATTCAGCGCTTATTTGAAATTTTCCAATCCAGCGGACTTATTATACGTGATGATCATAACCTGATATGCCGCTCTCAAGTACATTTCGGATGATTTTGAAGGGTTCAAGTAATTCACCGGCCTCTTTTACGGAGGTAAAACCAATACGTGCTCCATGAAAAACCTGATCGGTTCTTGAAGGTTTGAATTCATCTTCGTTGGATACGGTAATATTGTGATTTAGCAACGCGCCCTTGAAAGTGGCTGATGTCCACGGGTCCGGCAGCTTAATCCAGATATAGGGGCAGTTTTTGTGCCATTTCATTTTGTGGCCGTCCATTGCCTCACGAACGATGGTTGTTCTGCGCTCATTTTCCAGCCGTACTTTTTGTAGAATTGATTCTGCTTTGCCATTCAGAACAAGTGTCGAGGCCAATTCAACTAGCCAGTAAGATGCGCCGCCGGTAACCATTTTATGGGCATTTGCGATGCGTTCGGCAAATCTTTGCGGGCAGGCGCACCAGCCTGAGCGAATTCCAGCGGACACTGATTTCGAAAAGCCACCCACGCGAAAAGTCAATTCTGGTGCAATGGCAGAAAATGGCAAGTTGAGATCATCCACTAAAGGAGCGTAAATCGAATCGTCGATGATCCAGACATTGTAACGGTGGGCGA